>NZ_JBHYDW010000008.1:37003-62327 GCF_051860475.1 Elioraea sp.
CCCGGCCCCCCCCGCGGGGGGCCCGCCCCCGGTGGGGGGGGCGCGCCCCCCCCCCCTCGGGGGGCGGGGGCGGGGGGGGGGGGGTGGGGGGGTCCCCCCGCGCCCCCCCCAAGTGCTTTTCTTCCTGCTAGCCATCGATCTGCATCAGCAACCCCGCCAGCAGCTTCGCCCGCGGCACCAGCGACGAAACGAGCACGTGCTCATCCAGCGTATGCGGCCCCGCACCCTGCACCCCCAGCCCGTCCAGCGTCGGAATCCCCATCGCCCCGGTGAAGTTCCCGTCCGACCCGCCGCCCGAGCTCTCATGCGGCAGTGCCGCGATTCCGACCCCCTTGGCGATCCGTTCCGCCAGCGCATGCAGCGCGATCACCTTCTCGTCCGGCTCCCACACCGGGCGCGTGTAGGTGCGCCGCACCGTGAAGCCGACATCCGGATCGGTGGGCTTCAGCGCCAGCATCCGCTCCACCAGCGCATCGAGATCGGCCTGCCGCTTGGCCATGCTCAAGCTCTCGCCCTGGCACAGCATCGGCACGCAGTTGACCCATTGACCGGCATGGATCACACCGACCGAGCAGGTTGAGTCCTCGCTCGTCATCGCCTCGATCGCGAGAATCTGCTTCGCCATTTCGCGGATCGCCGACCGCCCCTCCGACAGCCGCGCGCCGGCATGGCTCGGCCGGCCGCGCGATTCCAGCGCGAAGCGCGCGATCGCGTAACGCCCGCTGACTACGCCCCCGTTCGAGCGCCCGGGCTCGGGGATGAGCACCACCTTGTGCCGCCTCGCCTCCGCCTCGATCAGGTCGCGCGTCGAGGGCGAACCCACCTCCTCGTCGCTGGTGAGCAGCACCGTCACCGGCAGCTTCGTGCGCTCGCCCGCCGCGAGGATCGCGCGCACGGCGTCCATCGCGATATACGCGCCGCCCTTCATGTCGCAGATGCCGGGGCCCCAGGCCTTGTCGCCCTCGCGGCGGAAGGCGAGCGGGCCCGAGGCACCACCGGTGCCGATGGGATGCACGGTGTCGAGATGGCTCATCAACAGGATCCCGGGCCCGTCGACCCCACCGCCGAGCGCGGGTTGGGGAAATCGCGCGCGCACGCAGTCGCCGAAGCCCATGCGTCCAGCGATCCGCTCAATCCGCGCGCCGAGCAGCGCGAGATCGCGGCTCGCCACGTCCATCATCCGATTCACCGCGGCCGGGTCGTAGGTCGGGCTCTCGACCTCGACCCAGGTCCGGAGCCCCGCAAGGATCGCTTCGGCGTCAAAGGGCAGGGCGTTGGGGTCCATCCGGTCCGTCTCCTCGGTGCGTGGGTCGGCGAGGGTTCCACCGACGGGCCTGCCTGTCCACCGGCTTGCCTTCGCCAGGCGGCAATGGTGTAACCCTCGACAAACGGGGAGCCACGATGGCGAGCGACGGCATCGAGCGCGAGTTCAAGCTGATGCTGAAGGACGCGACCGAACGGTCGCGGATCGAGGCGCTGCTGCCGCAGAAGCGCCGGCTGCTGCGCCAGCGCAACATCTTCTTCGACACCGACGACGGCAGGCTGGTCGCGGCGCGGCTGACCTTCCGGCTGCGTCAGGAGAACGACGCCTGGCTGCTGACCGCCAAGGGGCCACCGCTCGCAGGCCGCGGAGCGCTGACCGCGCGCGAGGAGGCCGAGCGTGTGGTCACTCCGGCGCTCGCCGCGCATCTCGCCGCCGGCACGGCCGACCCGATCCCGGCGTTCGGGCGCGCCGAGCCGGCCCAGGTCGCGCTGGCGCTGGCGCGCCGGATCTCTGAGGCCGCCGACGGCAAGCCCGTGCGCCCCACCGGCGGGTTCCGCAACGAGCGCACGCATGTCGAGATCGCGCTGCCCTGCGGCACGAAGGCGACGTTGGCGCTCGACCGATCGCTGATGCCCGACGGCGCCGAGCACCACGAGGTGGAGCTCGAGGTCGCGTCGAGCGCGGCGCGGAGTACGGCGGCCTGGCTATCCGGCCTGCTGGCGCGTGCGGGCGTGCCGCCGCGGACCGCGCGGTCGAAACGCAGCCGCTACGAGGCTTCGCGGCGGCGGGGCGCAGCGTGAGCCTACGCATCCTGCTTGCCAACGCCAACACCACCGCGGCGGTGACGGAGATCTGCGCCGCCTCGGCGCGCGCCGCCGCCTCGCCCGGCACCGAGATCGTTCCGGCGACGCCACGCTTTGGTCCGGCGATCATCTCCTCGCGCGCCGAGAACGCGATCGCCGCGCACGGGATTCTCGACTGTCTCGCTGCGCATCACGTGGGTTGCGATGCCGCGGTGCTGGCCGTGTCCTACGACACCGCGCTCGCGGCGGCGCGCCAGCTCCTGCCAATCCCCGTGCTCGGCATGACGGAAGCTGCGTGCCTGACCGCCTGTATGCTGGGCGGACGGTTCGGACTGACGACCTTCTCCTCGACCGAACTCTACCGCGAGCTGATCGCGTCCTACGGTCTGACCGCGCGGCTCGCGGGGGTGGCGGTGGTTGCGGCGAGTCCCTACGACGCGGCATCGGATCCTGGGGCGGTCGCGGCGAAGGTGGCCGAGGCGGCGCGCGGCCTCGCGCGCGAGGGGGCCGACGCGGTGATCCTCGGCGGTGCAGCGCTCGCGGGGATGGGCGCGCGCATCCAGGCCGAGGTGCCGGTGCCGCTGGTGGACGGGATCGCCGCGGCGGTTCGCTTCGCCGAGGCGCTGGTTGCGCTTGGCCTGAAGAAGCCGGGAACCGGCAGCTACGCCGCGCCGTCTGGCCGCGCGAGCGTAGGGCTCGCCGATACGCTCGCGGCACTGCTGCGCGGCTGAATGAGTGATGATTGACCTGTCTCGCCCATGGGGGTCCCTATTCCGCGCTGATCCGGGGTCCCGTTTCCAAGCCGATTGACACCCTGGTGAAAGGCGACGCGGTCGCCGAGCCCGACCGAGCCGCTCAGCGTCGTGGCGGCATCGCAGAAGGCCGGCGTGAGGTCGATGCCTGTCACGCGGCATCCATGGGCCTCGGCGATGGCGCGCGCCGGGCCGCCCACGCCGCTGCCGATGTCGAGCACGCGACCGCCGGCGGTGATGCCGGCCATCGCGGCCAGCGCATCGGTCGCGGCAAGCCCGCCCATGTGGATCATGTCCACCGCGTGCAGATCATTGGCGCCGGCCTGCTCCGGCGCGATACCGCGCGATGCAAGGGAGCGGAGCGCGCCTTCGTAGGTGACCGCCAGGCGGGACCAGTGCGCCGCGACCTTGCGCCCCTGATCCGTCGCCATGGCGTCTGCCATCACTGCGCCCGGATGCCCGCAGCGCGGATGAGGGCGGCCCATTTCACCGTCTCGCTCCGCATCTGAGTGGCGCTTGCCGCCGGGGTTGCAGCGAGGGCCTCACAACCGAGGGAGGTCAGCCGTGCCTTCACATCCGGCAAGGCAAGAAGCGGAATCATTGGCTTCGACGGGCAGATCGAGTTGGATGCGCTGCGGCTCTATGACCTGCCGGAAGATGCGCCGGCCATCCTTTACGGCTGTCCGGCGCTGCCGGCGGGGACGCGGACCCTCGCGGTGGAGACGACATGGGATCTGCCGAGCCTGGCCCCAAGTGGCACTGCGCTGATCGATGTGACGGTGCCTGGGGTACAGCAGGGGGATCATGCCTCCGCGGCTCTGGTGTCGTCGACGCGCTTCGTGGAATTCGACGCCGTGGCGTGGACCAACAACACAGTGCGCGTGAAGGCCAGGAACATTTCGGGTGCGACATTTGATCTGGCGGCAGCGACGGTGGCGTGGAGGTCACGAAGCGGCGAGTTCCCTGAGGCCGGATTTCGGCCCACTCTTGGTGGTGGAGCGAGCTACTCGACCCGTGCGCCTGAGGCGCGGATGACCGGCGCCAGGAGCGCCTGCTGCTCGGCCCGGTAGGCGGTGATCTCGGCCGGCGCAGCCGGCCATGGCGTGATCCCGGATTGGCGGAACCGCTGCACAAGCTCGGGCCGCTCCAGGGCCTGCCGCGACAGGCGGTGCATTCGCTCGACCAACGGCGCGGGCAGGCCGGCCGGCCCTGCCACCACCGCCCATACGGTGAGGTCGAAGCCGGGCAGCGTCTCGGACAGCGCCGGCACCTCCGGCGCGGCGGGGCTGCGCTCCAGCGTGGTCACGGCGAGCGCGCGGATCCGACCATCTCGCACGCCAGCGATGACGGCGGAGAAGGGGGCGAACAGGGCCGAGATCCGCCCTGCGATGAGGTCAATCTGCCCTTGCGGGCCGGGATAGCCGACATGCTCCATCACGACGCCGGCGCGGCTCTTGAATATCTCGCCCGACAAATGTCCGGCGGCGCCGATACCGCCATGCCCATACGTGTGACGCCCCGGCTCACGCTTGAGCAGGTCGATGAAGTCGGCCACCGAGCGCGCGGGCAGTTCGTTGTTGACGACCAGGAGGAAGGGCTGGCGCCACTGGCCTGAGACGAAGCTGAAATCGCGCGTCGGGTCATAGGGCAGTCGAGCGTAGAGCGTCGGCGCGATGGCCAACTGGCCGATGCCGACATAGCCGACAGAGTAGCCGTCCGGCGTGGAGCGGGCGATCGCGGCGGCGCCGAGCGTACCACCGGCACCCGCGCGGTTCTCCACCAAGAATTGCTGGCCCGTCACCTCGGCCATGGCCGCGCACCAGGTGCGGGAGGCGATGTCGGTCGGGCTGCCCGGCCCGAACACCTCCGTGTAGCGCACCGCGCGTGTCGGCCAATCCGCCGCGGCGGACTGGGCGCCGGCTGTGTCCGCATGGCCGGTGACTCCGGCGATGCAGAGGCCAAGCGCAGTGCGGCGGGAGAATGGGCTGCTGGTTGGGCACGAAAATCCAGTCATCTGACTGCTCCGTTGGCTGCCGATACTTGGTTCCGCTCGGGCACCAGTTCGACTGGGCGACGCCCCACCCATTGTCGGTGGGAAAGCCAACGAACTGCCAAAATGACTCTAGCAGGCGCGATGACCGTCAGACATGACAATTTGTCTCCTGCGCTGGAGGCCGGCGGCGTTCGCCATGGCACCCCCGCAAGGCCTCATCACGACGGGCGAACGCCCCCGCGTTTCGTGCGAGGATGCCGTCGGCAGAACCGTGCGTGGGCTGGTTGAACCAGCGGAGGGTTTCCCGATGTCCTCGAGTTTCACCGCCACCGATGGCAATGCCTATGAACATCACATGGGCCGCTGGAGCCAGCGTCTGGCGGAGCCGTTCCTCGACTTTGCCAAACTGCCTGGCGGCAAACGGGTGCTTGATGTCGGATGCGGCACCGGCAGCCTCACCCTGGCGCTGATGCGCCGCTCCGGCTTCGACCATGTCCTCGGGCTGGACATCGCTCCGGCCTATGTTGCCCATGCCAAGGGCCGGACCGACGATCCGCGCGTCACCTTCGAGGTGGGCGACGCCTGCGCGGTGCGCTTTCCAAACGCCAGCTTCGACGCCGTGCTGTCGCTGCTGATGCTGCATTTCGTGCCCCGCGCGCCGGCTGCCGTGGCGGAAATGCGCCGGGTGGCTCGGCCCGGCGCCGTTGCCGCCGCCGCAGTCTGGGACGCGCGGGGGGGCGTTGTGTCGCACCGGATCTTCGTCGACACGGCGGCTGCGCTTGATCCGTCGGCGGATGCGCTGCGCGCCAAGCACTGCACCCGGCCCATGACACGCCCTGGCGAACTCACGGCGGCCTGGCAGGCAGCGGGCTTCCGCGAGGTGCGCGAGGCGGCGCTGACGGTCCGCATGGACTATGCCGATTTCGACGATTTCTGGAGCCCTTATGACGGCGGGCAGGGTCCGTCGGCCGATTACGTGACCGCGCTTGATCCGGCATCTCGCGACCGGCTGCGGGACGGGCTTCGGCGCGCCTATCTTGATGGCGAGCCGGACGGGCGCCGCTCCTACGCCGCGACGGCTTGGGCGGTGCACGGCATCGCGCCGGATTGAGCGTCCCGGCGCAGTCGGCCGCGCTTCACGCTACGCCTCGCAGATGTAGGTCACCGTTCGGATCCGCCGATCCCGCAGGTTGCTCACCTGGTTGCGGGCCATCATCGGAGAATCTTCGCCGAGGAACGTCTGGAACGTGACGGCGGCGCCGTCTGAGCGATGCGGGCGGACATAGCCTCGAACCACTGCTGGCTCTCCTCAGTGGAGTCGTTCACGTCCAGGATGCGAAAGCCGGCGCCTGCAAGCAGCACTTCCATATCGTCCGGGGTGGCAAGATGGCTGATCGACGGCTCGCGCGCCCAGGGCACAGGGAACAGGACCTCACCGCCCTCGCCCTGCAGCACGTCGTAGACCGCGAAGCGACCGCTGAGCTTCAGCACGCGCTTTGCCTCCGCGTACATCCGGTCCTTGGTTGCGATGTTCATCGCCACATGGATGGTCATCGCGGCGTCGAAGGCGGCGTCGGCGAAGGGCAGGCTGTCGGCGATCCTGCTCACGAGATCGCCGTCGTCGGCGTAGTGGCTGGCTACCTTGTCGGACATGACTGCGCTCTCCATCGCTCGTTCGGTTTTCACCATGCCTCCCGGTCGGGTGCGTCACGTGCGTTTCCGTGCGACGATCATGCCGACCTTGATTGATCCGGAGCCAAGGTTCCGCTCCATCGCCACGGATGCGGCGCGTCGAGCTTCGGTGGCATCCCTGGTAAGGCCCAACGCGCCCTTCTTCGCAGCGAGTGCCTGATCGTAGGTGGCGATACTGGCGAGGTGGAAGCGGCGCCCCTCTTCGCTCTGGTCGACGAACTCTCCGACCTCGAAGCCGAGCCCGGAAAGGCGCTCGATGCACGTCGGCAGCAAGTCCAGCGCCGACATGCCGGGCTCCGTTGCCCAAGGCAGCGGGTAATGCAGCTCCCCCTCGCCGGCGAAGAGCTCATGCAAGGCAAGGCATCCACCGGGCTTCACCACGCGTGCCGCCTCGGCAAACAGCCGGTCCTTCTCGGTGATCTGCATCGCGACGTGCTGCATCACCGCTACGTCGAAGCTGCCGTCGTCGAACGGCAGCGCGAGCGCGCTGCCATGCACGAGCCGGACCTGCCCCGTCAGGCCGACCAGGGCGGTCAGCCGCGTCGCGGTATCGTGCAGTGCCTCGCTCAGTTCGATGCCGCAGACGACGGCGCCGAACCGGCTCGCGATGGCGCGCGCCGGGCCGCCCACGCCGCTGCCGATGTCGAGCACGCGACCGCCGGCGGTGATGCCGGCCATCGCGGCCAGCGCATCGGTCGCGGCAAGCCCGCCCATGTGGATCATGTCCACCGCGTGCAGATCATTGGCGCCGGCCTGCTCCGGCGCGATACCGCGCGATGCAAGGGAGCGGAGCGCGCCTTCGTAGGTGACCGCCAGGCGGGACCAGTGCGCCGCGACCTTGCGCCCCTGATCCGTCGCCATGGCGTCTGCCATCACTGCGCCCGGATGCCCGCAGCGCGGATGAGGGCGGCCCATTTCACCGTCTCGCTCCGCATCTGGGCGGCGCTTGCCGCCGGGGTTGCAGCGAGGGCCCCATAGCCGAGGGAGGTCAGCCGTGCCTTCACATCCGGCAAGGCAAGAAGCGTGACGATTTCGCGATGGAGCAGTTCGATGATCTCGCCCGGCGTGCCGGTCGGGACCAGTACCGCGGTCCAGATGTCCGCGGCGATGTCGGGGTGGCCCGCTTCGGCCATCGTCGGCACGCCCGGCAGCGCATCCGCGCGCTGCCCGCTGGTGATCGCGATGGCGCGGAGCCGACCGTCCCTCACATGCGGCACGGCCGGGGGCAGCGCTCCGAAGGAGATCGGCGTATGTCCGCCGACGGCCGATCCGATCGCAAGGCCACCGCTGGCGAAGGGGGCATGCACAAGGTCGAGTTGGAGAGACAGGCGGAACAGCTCGCCGAGGAGATGCGGCGGCGTGCCAACGCCCGGTGAGGCGTAGCTGTGCTGGCCCGGATTGGCGCGGATCAGGCCGACGAGCTCCGCCACCGATTGTGCCTGCACCGAGGGATGCACCGTGAGCACCGTCGGCGCGGTGACGGCGATGGTGACGGGCTGGAAGTCCTTCTCCGGATCATAGGGCACGCGGTCGAAGAGGCTCGGGTTGGTGACGAAGTTCGGGGCCGCCACCAGGAGCGTATGCCCATCCGGTGCTGCCCGCGCGGCCTGACCCATGCCGATGTTGCCGCCGGCTCCGCCGATGTTCTCGACGTAGAACGGTTTGCCGAGCTGGTCGGACAGTTTCTGCGCGATGAGCCGAGCGGCGAGGTCATTCGGACCGCCGGGCGCGAAGGGCACGATGACGCGCACCTGCCGCGCTGGATAGGCCTGCGCCAGAGCCGGCCGCGACAGGCCAGCAGCCGCGGCGCCGGTGGCGAGAGATGACAGCAGAAGCTGACGGCGAGGAAAAAGCATCGGAAGGCCTCCTGAAACGCGGGCGCAATTCGCCGGGACGGGAGGTCCTCCCACACAGGAGCCATTTGCTCTGGTCGCGGTGCGAGAGGTCCTTCCAAGCAAACCATAGCCTCTCGCATCCTGACGATCCATAATATGCAAGACGGGAAAACCATATCTACAGAATATGACGATGGAGCTGAGGCACCTGCGTTATTTCATTGCCGTCGCCGAGGAAGGCCACATCACCAGGGCCGCCGAGCGGCTCGGCATGCAGCAGCCGCCGCTCAGCCAGCAGATCAAGGCGATCGAACGGGAACTCGACGTGCAGCTGTTTCGTCGAAAGGCTCGCGGGGTGGAGATGACCGATGCTGGCCGCGCCTTCCTGCAGGAGGCCCGGGCAACGCTCGGGCATCTCGATCGCCTGGCGGAAACGACGCGGCGTGCGGCACGCGGCGAGCAGGGGCGGCTTTGTGTCGGCGTGACGTCGACGGCACCTTTCCATCCGCTGGTGCCACGCGCGATCCGCGCCTTCCGCGATGCCTGCCCCATGGTCGCGCTGACCTTGGAGGAATGCCTCAGCAACGAATCGATCGAGCGATTGCGGGATGAGCGCCTGGACGTGGCGTTCATCCGCATCTCGCCGGCGTCACCGGGCGAACTTGCCGTGGTTCCGCTGCTTGAGGAAGCGATGGTGGTGGCGCTGCCGAGCAGGCATCCTCTCGCACAAGGGCAAGCCGATTCAGCGATATCTCTGAGAAGCCTGGCCGGCGAGACGTTCATACTCTACGGGCCGCCGGGGACCGGAATGTATGACGCGACGATTGCGGCGTGCCATGCGGCGGGCTTCAATCCGCGGGTCGGCAACCTCGCTGCCTCCACGCAGCAGGCGCCCCGCATTGCCTCGACGCTGAGCCTGGTCTCGGCGGGATTGGGGATCTCATGCGTTCCGGCCTCGCTGCAGCGGCTGATCATCGACGGTGTGGTGTACCGATCGCTGGCGGGAGCGGACTGCCCACGGGCGTTGCTCAGCCTGGCCTCGCGGCCCGGAGATCCCTCTGCCGTGGTGAAACAGTTCATCGGCGCGGTTCGGAAGGCGGCGAAGGATTTCTCGTAGCCTTGGGTGCCGCTGTCAGCCTGCTTTGGATGTCAGCAGAATCATCGGGCGCGGGGTGCACAGCCCGAGAGCCCGTCCTTCGACGACCTCGCGTTCGACGGCGTGGCCTCGACGCGCCTTGCTCTGAGGCGACAGAGGGTTGGTTCGCCGACGAGGCCAGGGTCGGCCAGAAGAACACGATCACACGCCGATGGGTGCCGCGCGGCAGCGACCCCTCAGCGCCGCAGGGCCCGGGCGGTTCCCTTGCCGTCGCGCGACCAGGGGGCGCCGAGAAGGTAGACCGACGCATAGTGCTGGTCCTGCGCTGCTGAGGGGCGGCGGCGGGTGGCAGAGCGGTGGCTGGAGCCGAAAGGGCCGCGGGGACCTGGACGACGACATCCCGGTCTGAGCGAACGGGCTCCGACGGGGGAGGAACGCTACTCCTCCTCGGCGCTGGTCATGATGGCGTGCGGCGCCTCGCCCTTGCGGCGCTTGCGCGCGCGTGTGGCGTAGGCGCCGCGCGGCCGATTCGGATCGACATTCGGCCTTACCACCGTATCCTCGTAGTCGGCCCAGTCATCCTCGGTCAGGTCGGCAATGCGCGTCGTCACCGCCACGGACTGCATGGTCTCGTCGCTGTAGAGGCTGCGTGGCAGCGGCACAGCCTGGAAGATCGGGTAGTCCGGCTCGAGCCGGACCAGCACGTCGGTCTTGGTGAGGCGGATGTTGCTGAACAACGGACCGAACCAGCGGTCGGTCTCGATGATGCCCTCGTAGAGCTCGTAATGGCCGCGCGGCAGGTTGGGTGGGCCGCGCACCAGCAGGCCCCAACCGGGGGCCGTGCGCGCGATCAGGCCGGACCAGATCTGCACCACGCCCGGCTCGCGGAGAGCGGAGAGAAAGGGCGGTGAGAAGCCCTTGATGCCCTCCGGCGCCGCCATGTCGAAGGCCTGCGCGAAATAGGGGAACTGGGCACTGCCGTTCAGAGGGATCCATCCGTCGTGCTCGGCGCCGTCATAGGTCCAGAACACTTGGTTGCCATCCCACATCAGCGTCAGGCCGATCGGCGGGAAGACGTACCAGCCGAAGGCAGTGGCGGTGGTGACGGCCTCGCAGTAGCGGAAAGCGCGGGTCGGCAGGGTGCCGATCGCGGAGCGGTCTGCGCGCATGGGCGGGCGGGCCTGTTCGATCAGGCGGTGGAAGGTGAGGATGGGACAGTCGGGCGCATCCGTCATTGAGATCCCTCCTCGTGGGGTCGCGCGGTTCGATCTCTAGGAAAACATGCTGACAACCAGGAGGGGAAGAGGCGTCGCACCCACACGCGGCAGGTGCGACGCCGGTTGAGGGATCAGAGCGCCGGGGCCACGCCGCCGAGGCGGACCGCGCCGGTATCGGCGACCGGCTTCAGCGCCGGCGCCACGCCACCGAGCCGCACCGCGCCGGTGTCGGCGACCGGCTTCAGCGCCGGGGCCACGCCACCGAGGCGGACCTTGCCGGCATCCAGCGTGGGAGAGGCGTTGAGGGTGTTGGTCATGAAGATCTCCTTCGGTCGTCTCTCAGACTGCATGTTCTTGCTTTGTTCCAATCCACGCCGACGACGATGAGCACCTGAGCACGCGCGTGGATCGGGAGTGAGCAAGGCGGCGAGGCAGTCCTTCCCGCCGGATGAAGGCGAACGTAACAGGAACTTTTGCCGGTTGCAAGAGATCAGTCCTACAACCCACGCGAGCCGTCATTGCTGCGTGGCCGTCGCGAGGTCGGTCGGGCCAACAAATCACGGAGGCTGACGACGATCTCACGCGCGATCCCCTGGTTTATTCCGGCACTCTTCTATCACGGTTGCCTCCGCACAATACCACGCCGAGCACTGTCGGCGCGGACGGGATGATTCATGCGTAACGCTGGTGAAGAAACTGTCGCCATCTCGGGCGACCCCGTGCTGATCGAGGTGCTGGCTGCGGCGCAGCGCTTCGCCGCTTGGTATGCGGAGTATCTTTCGCGCGAGGCCGCAAGGTGCGCCCCTGACAATGCCGAAGGCGAACTCGTCGCCAGCAAGCTCCAGCATGCGGTGTTCGACCTCATGGCTGCGGTCCACGAGATGAATCGACACTGCGCCGCGCCGGAGGGTCAGCGCCGCATCACCACCACCCCTGCGCGGGTGCGCCTCGTGGACGATGCCCTGCACTAGGCGCCGCGCGGCGCGGCGGCAGCGATCCGCGGCTACCGCTCGCTTTCCCCGATCGGCCGGCATGCCCGCTTCGCCAGCGCCCCGATCCGCGCGATGCGCTGCGCCGCCACCCCGGCGACCCCGGCATCCGCGAGGCCTGGAATCGCGCCGACCGCACGCGCCGCGGCGCCTGCCACCGCGTCCGCCGCGCCGATCGCCCCCGCCTCGCCCAGGACGCGCCGCGCGAGCCGCCAGGTCGCGGCTGCGCCGGGCGCAAGCCCGTAGATCGCGGCGATCCGGCGGATGAGGCCCAGGCCCTGCACCGCGAACCAGAGCGTGTCGAGCAGCGCCGAGGGCAGCACGAACACGCCGCCCGCCATGCGCAGGCAGGCGCGCCGGATCGCCGCATCGGCCTGCGCGTCGAGCGGGGCAAGCACGTGCCGCGCGAACAGCGCCGCCCTCCGGTCCGGATCGTTCACGCCGCGCGCCACGCCGCGCCAGAGCGCGATCGGCCGCGCCAGCCGCGGGTCGCGCTCCATCACCTCGGCCGCGCGGTCAGGGTCGCCCCGCACCGCCTCCACGCGCGCAAGCCGGCGCAGCCCGCGCATCTCGCGCAACAGCAGCAGCACGAGCACGAGCGCAAGGGCAGCGACCAGCGTCGCCGCGATCCAGCCCTGTGCGGCGGAAGCCGCGAAGCGCGCCTCGACGAAGGCCCAGAGATCGAGCGCCAGCAGCCCGGCCCCGGCCAGCACCGCGACCGCGATCAGGGTCCCGCGCCGGCGCGGGGGCTCCGGCGCCGGCGGCTCCGGCAGCGCCTCCAGCTCGTCGGCGAGGCGCGCCGGCTCGGCCTCGAGGGCGCGGCGGCGCGCCCCGGGGGTCTCGCCGCTCACGCGAACACCTGCGGCAGCGCCGCGGCCAGCGCGCGGTCGAGGTTCAGGTGGCGCAGGCCCCGGTCGGGATCGATCGCCGGCGGGGCGAACACGGGCACCGCGTAGCGCCGGTCGAACCATGCCGCCGGAGGCGTCTCCACCGGGATGCCGCCGGCGAACCAGAACGCCTCGCGCCCGCCGCCCGCGACCAGCCCCTCGACCGCCTCCACGGTGCGGCCGCGCTCCTCGATCGTGACGTCGCGCGTGCAGGCGGCGGCGGCGACCGCCAGGGTCGTGCCGTTGCCGCCGACCAGGTGCCGCAGCAACGCGGCGAGCTGGCCGCGCTGGCTCTCCGGCACGTAGTCCGCCTTGGTCGCGGCATAGACCGGGCGCGGCGGATCGCGCGCCAGCACGAGCCGCGCGAGCCAGCCTCCCTCGGGGCGCAGCGCCGCGGCGATCTCGGCCAGCGCCGTGCGCGTGTCGGCGAAGCTCGCGGCCCCCGAGGCCAGGGCGCGGAACAGGTCCACCAGAACGATCTGGGCGTCGAACCGCGCCATATGCGGGGCGAGGAATTCGGCGCGGGTGCGGCGGAGATACTCGTCGTAATGCGCGCGCATGGTGGCCCACAGGCTGCCCGCGCGCGCCGATCCGCCCGCCGGCACGGGCAGCGGACAGAACAGCAGGAACGGCATCCCCGCCCAGGCATCGGGGTTGAGGAACCGCCCCGGCGTCAGCAGAGCGAGCCCCGCCTCATCGCGGCAGCGCCGCAGATAGCCGGTATAGGCCTCGGCCAGCCGCGCGAGCACGGCATGCTCGGCAGGCGCCTGCGGGTCGAGCGCGGCGAGCGCCGCCCGCCACGCAACGGCGCGGTCGGCCCGCGGCACCCCCTCGGCACGGGCCAGTTCCGCGGCCGACCACGCCTCGAAGCTGCGCCCGAGGAGCGGCAGGTCGAGCAGCCACTCGCCCGGGTAATCCACCACCTCCAGCCGCACCGTGCGCCGCGAGGGGCCGAGCTGCCGGCCGAGCCAGCCCGGAGACGGCGTCATCACCTCCAGCGCCAGCGCGAGCTTGGTCAGCCGCGTGGTCGGCTCGGGCCAGCGCGCCTCGCCCGACAGGGCCGCAAGGGCGGGGGCGAGCGGAAACAGCGGCGCATCCGCAACCGTCAGCCCGGCCTCCGCCACCGCCACCACCCGTCCCTCGGCGGCGGCGGGCAGCCCGGCCATCCGGCGCGGATCGCGCGGTGCCGCCATCAGGTTCGCCGCCAGCGCGGTGACGAACACCGTCTTGCCGGCACGCGACAGCCCCGTGACGGCCAGGCGCACCGTCTCCTCCGGCGCACCGAGCAGCAGGCGGCGCAGCGCGCCGGCGGCGGCCCGCGCCTCGGCGATCGGGTCGGGAACCGCGATCAGGCCGCCTCGCGCATGTTGCGCGCGCGCAGCGCCGCCGGCCGGTTCAGGCAGCGGTCGAGCCATGCCTTCACCTGCGGGAACGGCGCGAGGTCGAAGCCGTTGAACCAGGCCGTGTAGAGCACGCAGGAGAGCTGGAGATCGGCGACCGAATAGGCGGCGCCGAGCAGATGGTCGCGGCCGGCGAGGCAGGTCTCGAGCACGACGAGGGCCGCCTTCAGCTTCTCCGCGCCGGCGGCAGCGAGCGCCGGGTCGCGCTGGTCGGCTGGGCGGACGAAGGTGTTGTAGGCCCACTGCATCTGCACGGGCTCGATCTCGGTCGCGGTCCAGAGCGTCCACTGGAACACCCGCCCCTCGTCCTCGATCGTGCGCGGCCAGAGATCGCCGTACTTGCGCAGCAGGTAGAGATTGATCGCCAGGCTCTCGAACAGCACGGTGTCGCCGTCCACCAGCGCGGGGATCTTGGCGTTCGGGTTGATGGCGCGGAAGGCGGCCGACTTCGCGCCCTCGGTGAAGTCGGTGGGGACGAGTTCGTACTCCACTCTTGCTTCCTCGGCCGCCATCAGGCAGCGGAACGCGCGCGAACGGGGAATGCCGTAGATCTTCACGGGGCCGGGCATGTGTCTCTGTCCTCGGGAGGTTGCGCGTCGATGGCCGATCCTACCCCGCCGCCGGCCGGGCGTCATCGGGGCGGCGGCTTGCGCCGGCCCTGCCTCCCGGCCATCTCTCCGCCGTGACCGTCTCCTCATTCACCCTCGACACGCCCTCGGGCCGGCTGCGGGCCTGGGCCGACGCGCTGTTCGTCGACCACGCGGTGCTGCGCCTCGCCTGGCGCAATCGCGGCGTGGTGGAGGCGGGGCGTCTGTATCGCTCCAACCAGCCGCTGCCGTTCCATCTTGCGCTCGAGGCCCGGCGCGGCATCCGCACAGTGCTGAACCTGCGCGGCCGGCGCGACTGCGGCTCGGACGTGCTCGCGCGCGAGACCTGCGCGCGCCTCGGCCTGACGATGATCGACGCGCCGTTCGAGAGCCGGGGCGCGCCGCACAAGGAGCGCATCCTGCGCCTCGCCGGGCTGTTCGAAACGATCGCGTATCCAGCGCTGATCCACTGCAAGTCTGGTGCGGACCGGGCGGGGCTCGTTTCGGCGATCTACCTGCTGCTGCGCGGCCGGCCCATCGCGGAAGCGCAACGGCAGCTCTCCTGGCGGTACGGCCATGTCGCGGCCGGCAGGACCGGCATCCTGGATGCGTTCCTCGACCGTTACGCCGCTGCGCAGGCCGAGAGCGGGATCGGCTTCCTCGACTGGGTGCGCGGCCCCTATGACGAGCAGGCGCTGCGCGAAGACTTCCACGCCGGGCGCATCGGCACCTTCATCACCGACCGTCTGCTGCGGCGGGAATAGGCTCGGGCTCGAAGGCCTGGGCCGCGACCAGCCGCGCATAGGGGCCGCCGCGCGCGAGCAGCGCCTCGTGCGGCCCGTCCTCGACCACGTGGCCCGCCTCCAGCACGACGATCCGATCCGCCGCGCGCACGGTGGAGAGCCGATGCGCGATCACCACCGTGGTGCGCCCGGCGCGCAGCCGTTCCAGGGCCGCCTGCACGCGCGCCTCAGTCTCAGCGTCGAGCGCGCTGGTCGCCTCGTCGAGCAGCAGGATGCGGGGCGCGCGCAGGAGCGCGCGGGCCAGCGCGATGCGCTGGCGCTGCCCGCCGGAGAGGCGCAGGCCACGATCGCCGACGCGCGTCGCGTAGCCCTCCGGCAGCGCGGCGATGAAGGCGTGCGCCTCGGCTGCGCGCGCGGCCGCCTCGATCTCGGCGTCCGTGGCGTCGAGCCGGCCGAAGGCGATGTTCGCCCGCACCTCGTCGTCGAACAGCACCACCTCCTGGCTGACCAGCGCGATCGCGCGCCTGAGCGAGGCGAGCGTGACGGCGCGCAGATCCTGCCCGTCGATCAGCACGCGGCCGTCGGTCGGGTCGGCGAAACGCGGGATGAGATTGACCAGTGTGGTCTTGCCAGCGCCCGAAGCGCCGACGATCGCGACGGTCGTTCCGGGCGCGATGTCGAGCGACACCTCGTGCAGCGCCGGCCCGTCATCGCCATAGCGGAACGAGACGCGGTCGAACACGATCCGCCCCGGCCCGGCTTCGAGCGGCACCGCATCCGGCGCGTCGGCGATGCGCGGGGTCTCGTCGATCAGCGCGAGGCAGCGCGACACCGCCGCCGCACCCTCCTGCAAGGCGACTGACAGCGTGCCGAGCGCGCGCATCGGCCGCGCCGCGATCAGGAGAGCGGCGACGAAGCCGGTGAACTGACCGGCCGAGGCCGCGCCCGAGGCGATGCGCCAGCCGGCAAACGCGATCACCCCGGCGACCGCCACCCCGCCCATCGCCTCCAGCACCGGATCGACGCGCGCGCGCCCCCGCACCACGCGCATCAGCTGCTCGAACCAGGTGCGGAACGCCCGTCCCGCGCGCTCGCGCTCGTAGTGCTCGAGCTGATAGGCGCGCACCATGCGCGCGCCGGCGAGGCTCTCGGTCAGCAGCGAGACGACCTCGCCCGCCTGCTCCTGCTGGGCCTTGGAGGCGCGGCGCATGCGCGTGCCGATCGCGTTGATGGGCACGACCGCGATCGGCACGACCAGCAGCGCGAAGACCGTCAGCACCCAGTCGAGCCAGAGCATCGCCGCGACCAGGGCGAGCACGGTCAGCGCATCGACCACACCGGCGACCGCGCGCGCGAGGCTCTCGCGGATCACCGCGACGTCGTTGGTGAAGCGGGAGACGAAGCGGCCCGTCGGTTCGGCTTGCAGCCGTGCGAGGTCGGCGGCGAGCAGACGGTCGAACATCGCGCGCTGGAGCGACAGCACGATGCCGAGCACCACGCGCTGCATCAACACCACCTGCGCGTACTGCGCCGCGGCCTTGGCGCAGACGACCAGGATCGCGACCAGCGGCACGAGCCAGATCACGCGGGCGTCCCGCGCCTCGAACAGCCGGTAGGCCCAGTCGATCACCACGGGGTAGAGCCCCGTAGCGCCGGACACGACCGCCATCAGCGCGAACACGGCAAGCAGGCGGCGGGACTCGCCGCGCGCGTGGTCGCGCCAGAGGCGGCGGCCAAGCAGGCCGAGCGCGGGTTCGGGCGGGCGGGTCATGCGCGCCTCATAGCACGCGCACGCCCTACCCCAGCACCAGCCGGGGCAGCCAGGTCGCGAGCGGCGCGTGGAGCGTCACCGCCAGCAGCACCAGGACCAGCGGCGCGAGCCAGGGCAGGATCGCGCGCGCCAGCCGGTCGAACGGCAGGCCGGCCACGCGCGCGGTGACGAACAGCACGATGCCGACGGGCGGGGTGATGGTGCCGATCATCAGGTTCAGCACGAAGATCAGGCCGAAATGCATCGGGTCGATGCCGAACCCTGCCGCCGCCGGCACCAGGATCGGCACCAGCACCAGCATCGCTGCGATCGCCTCCATCACCATCCCCACCAGCAGCAGCACGACGTTCACCGCCAGCAGGAACAGCAGCGGATCGCCGACGGTGGCGACGATCATCGGCCCCAGCATCTGTGGGATGCGCGAGAGCGACAGGCACCAGGCGAGCGCGGTCGCGGTCATCAGCAGCGCCAGCACCACGCCGGTGGTTTCGACCGTCTCGGCGAGCAGGCGCGGCAGATGCGCGACCGGCAGGGAACGGTAGATCACGAGCCCCAGCAGCAGCGCGTAGCCGGCCGCGACGGCCGCCGCCTCGGTCGGCGTGAACAGCCCGCTGACCAGCCCGCCAAACAGGATCACCGGCGTCAGCAGCGACAGGAACGCCTCGGCGAAGGCGCGCAGGAGCAGCGCGATGCCTGGAAACGGCGCGCGCGGCAGACCGCTGCGGCGGGCGACGATCACCACCAGCGCCATCAGCGCGCCGGCCATCAGCAGGCCGGGGATCACGCCGGCGAGAAAGAGCGCGCCGATCGACACATCCGCGCTGACCGCATAGATCACCATCGGCAACGACGGCGGAATGATCGGCCCGATCGTCGCCGAGGCGGCCGTGACCGAAGCCGCGGTCTCGTCGTCATAGCCGGCATCGCGCATCGCCTTGATCTCGATCGTGCCGATGCCGCCCGCATCCGCCACCGCCGAGCCCGACATGCCGGCGAACAGCACGCTGGCGACGATGTTGGCGTGGCAGAGCCCGCCGCGCAGCGAGCCCACCACGGCGGTGGCGAAGCCGAAGATCCGCTCGGTGACGCCCGAGGCGTTCATCACATTGCCCATCAGGATGAACAGCGGGGCGGCGAGCAGCGGAAAGGAGTTCGCCGCCTGTGCCATCCTCTGCGGCACGATGCCGAGCGGGATCCCCGCCTGCCAGACGAAGCCGAAGGAGGCGAGGCCCAGGCCCGCGAACAGCGGCAGGCCGAGGAACAGCGAGGCGAGCCAGAGCCCGAGCACGACCAGCATCGTCTCGGTCACGGCGCGCGCTCCCGCCGCAGAGCCGACGCGATCTCGGCGAGCGAGGTCAGGATCAGCCCAGCCGCGGCGATCGGCACCGGGATGTAGAGCAGCGCGGACGGGAGCGGCAGGCTCACCCACTCGACATCCCAGTTGCGCGCGATCAGCGCCGGCGCCTCGCGCAACAGCAGCACGGCGAAGGCGATGACGAGCGCGTGCAGCAGCACCGTCAGCCCCGTGCGCACGGAGCCGGGCAGCAGCGTCAGCACCGCCTCGATGCGGATATGCGATCGGTTGCGCGCGGCGATAACCAGGCCGACGAAGCCGGTCCAGACCAGCAGGTGCTGTGCAGCCTCCTCGGTCCAGGCGAGCGGATGGGCAAAGGCGCGCGCGCCGACGCCGAGCAGCACCGTGATCAGCAGCGCCAGCAGCAGGGAAGCGGCCGCGGCGGCGAGGATCTGCCCCGCCACCGCGCCGAGACGCGCGATCAAAGAGCGGCGAGCGTGTCGAACGTCCCCTGGCCCCAGCGATCGGCGAACTGCGCCGGCACCTTGGCCAGCACGGGCGCGCGGAACGCTGCGACGTCGACCTCGATCACCTCCATGTTCGCCGCCTTCAGCGTCGCGACCAGCTCGCCCTCCTGGCGCGCGAGCTCGGCATCCTGCCACTGCGCGGCCGAGGCGATCGCCGCTTCCAGCACGTCGCGGTCGGGGGTCGCGAGCGAGCGCCAGAAGGCCTCGTTCACGATCGGCATGCGCGGGGTGATGATGTGGCCGGTCAGCACGAGATGCTTCTGCACCTCGAACAGCTTCGCCGAGTGGATCGTCGGCAGCGGGTTCTCCTGCCCGTCCACCGCGCCCTGCGCGAGCGCGAGGTAGAGCTCGGGGAAGGCGATCGGCGTGGGCCGCCCGCCCCAGGCCTCGACCATGGCGCGGAACACGTCCACCGGCGGCACGCGCAGGCGGAACCCGGCCATGTCGCCGACGCTGCGCACCGGCTTCGCGGCCGACGAGGTGAGGTGGCGCTTGCCGTAATAGGTGATGCCGATCATGCGCATGCCGCGGCGCGCGACGAGCTGGTCGTTCAGCCGCGCGAAGATCGGCGTCGCCGCGACCTTCGCCATGTGCGCGGCATCGCGCCAGAGATAGGGCGCCTCGATCACCGAGAGGGGCGGCAGGAAGGCAGCGAGCGCGCCGGCGCCGTCGGTGGTGAACTGCAGCGCGCCGGTCGAGACCGCCTCCATCATGTCGCGCCCGGAGCCGAGCTGCCCGCCCGGGAAGGACTGGATCTCCAGCCGTCCGCCGCTCTTCTCGCGGAGCTCGCGCGCGATGCGGTCGACCATCAGCACCTGCGGATGGGTCGCCGGCAGCAATTCGCCCCAGCGGATCGCGCGCGGCTGGGCGCGCAGCGTGATCGGCATGGCAAGCGTGGCGGAAGCGCCGAGCACGGCGCGGCGCGTGATCCTGGTCATCGGCGTTTCCTCGTCTGTTGCGCCATCGTGGCGATGGCCGAGCCTAGCCTGGCCGCGCGCAGCGTCAACGAGGCGATCAGGCGGGCTCGCGGCGGCCGACGGCGTCCTTGTTGCGCTGCCAGACCGCGAGATTGAGCACGGCGGCGAAGCTCACCCAGACGAGATAGGGCAGCAGGATCAGCCCGGCGAGCGTGCTGATCGGCAGGAACAGCGCGATCATCAGCGCGATCGAGAGCCAGAGTGCCACGACCTCGGCGAAGGCGAGGTCCATGCGGCGGATCCCGAAGAACAGCCACGACCAGGCGGCGTTGAGCACCAGTTGCACCGCCCAGACCGCGAGCGGCAGGGCCGCGCCGGTGAAGCCGGCCTCGCGCCACACCAGCCAGGGTGCCACGCCGATCGCGATGTAGAGCAGCGTCCAGGCGACCGGGAACAGCCAGTCGGGCGGCGTCCAGGACGGCTTGTCGAGCCGGTCGTACCAGGGGCCGGGGCGGAAGACCGCCCCCGTCGTCGCGGCGGCGAAACAGGCGAGCAGGAAGGCGCCGAGGATCGCGAGCTCGCCCGCCATGGCGTCAGATCCGTTTCGCCGCGGCGACGGCCGCCGCCGACCCGGCGCCGACGATCCGGCCCCAGAGCCGGAGTGCTGCGGAGTAGCGCTGACCCTCGCCCGCCTCGCGCGCCTCGTCGCGGTGATGCACCTCCTCGAGCCGGCAATGCTCGAGCAGGGCGCGGATCTCGGGCAGGATGCGCTCGGCGTCCAGCCGGTCGATCTGCGCCTGGTAGTGGCGATCGACGAAGCTCTCCACCGCGTCGATGGTGGCGAACACGGCGCGCGGGCCGAACAGCGCCGGAGCCGCGCCGGTGAGCCAGCCGGCGAGGCGCCAGATCGGCAGCAGCCGCGACCGGTCGGCGGGCGGCAGCAGATCGTCCAGCAGATCGAGATGGCCCTGCTCGGTCGCCTTGTGGCGTGCGGCGAAGTCGCGCACCGCCGGGTCGCGGCTGACGGCGAGGATGCCGCGGTAGATCATCACCGCGCCGGTCTCGCCCGCGTGATCGGAGCGCAACTCCGCCACCAGCCAGGGCGACAGGGAAGCGCGATCGGTGCGCGGCGGGGCCGGGCGGTCGAGCGTGGCAGCGTCCATGCGCGTCAGATGGCCGGCGGGCGGGCGAATGCCAACCCCTTGCGGCCGGCGCGCGGGTCGCCACCTGCCGCTCATGCCCGCGGAGACACAGGACCGCCCCTTGGCCTACTACGATGGCACCTGCCCGCTCTGCGCGCGCGAGGTCGCGTTCTGGCGCGACCGCCCGGGCGGCGAGGCGATCGCCTGGGTGGATGTCTCGGTTGCCGACGCGGCGCCGGGGCCGGGGCTGACGCGCGAGGCGGCGCTCGGGCGGATGCATGTGCGCCTGCCCGACGGGCGGCTGGTCGCCGGCGCGCGCGCCTTCGCCGTGATCTGGGGCGCGATGCCGGGGTTCCGGTGGCTCGGCCGGCTGGTCGGGCATCCGCTGGTCGCGCCCCTGGCCGAGTCGGCCTATCGGGGCTTCCTCGCGATCAGGCGTCTGTGGCGGCGACCGTCTCGCGCAGCCAGCGCCTGACCGTTTCCGCATCGTCGCGACAGCCCGCCTCCGTCCAGCGGCGTTCGAGCGCCCCCAGGATCGCGCCGACGCGCGGCCCCGGCGCCACGCCCTCGGCCAGCACGTCGGCGCCGCGCAGGGGGAACACCGGACGCGGCGTCGCCGCGATCCAGGCGCGCAGCGCCCCCCAATCGCCCGGCCGGCCCTCGGCTTCGGCGAGCCAGGTCGCCCCCGTCAGCGCCTCTGGCCCGCGCGATGCGAGGGCCGCGCGCCAGGCCCGCTCGTCGCCCTCGGGGGCGGGCTCGGCGAGGCCGGCGAGTGTGGCCGCCTCCGCGCCCGAGAGCTTCAGCCGCGCGGCGAGGCGCTCGACATCCGCGCCCGGGCAGAGCGTGGCGAGACGCAGCAGCGGATCGGCGGGCGCACCGGCCGCCACGAGCGCGTCCAGCCTGCCGCGCGCCACCGCCTCCGGCAGCACCGCGGCAAGCACGCCCGTCTCCGCCATCAGCCGCACGGCATCGCGCGGATCGGGCGCGACGAGGATGCGCTTCAGCTCCGACCACACCCGCTCGACCGAGAGGATCGCCAGCCCCGGCACGGCGGCGCGGATCGCCGCCAGCGCCGCCGCGTCCGGCGCGCCGCGGCCGTACCGGGCGTGGAAGCGGAAGAACCTGAGCGCGCGCAGATAGTCCTCGGCCAGCCGGGTGGCGGGGTCGCCGACGAAGCGCACCACGCCGCGGGCGAGATCCTCGCGGCCGCCGAACCAGTCCCAGACGCGGCCCTCGGCGTCCATGCTCATCGCGTTGATGGTGAAGTCGCGCCGCGCCGCGTCCTCGCGCCAATCGGTGGTGAAGGCGATGGTGGCGTGCCGGCCGTCGGTCGAGACATCGCGGCGCAGCGTGGTGATCTCGACCGGACGGCCATCCACCACCGCGGTGACGGTGCCGTGCGCGAGCCCGGTCGGCACCGCCACGATGCCGGCGGCGCGCAGCGCGGCCATCACATCCTCCGGAACGCGCGGCGTGGCGAGGTCGAGATCCGCGTTCGGCACACCCACGACCGCGTCGCGCACGCAGCCGCCGACCAGCCGGGCCTCGGGCAGCGCCGCGTGCACGCGCCGGAACGCCAGGTCGTCGAGCACGGGCAGGCGCGCGAGGCGGAAGGCGGGCGGGTCCATCGCGGTCCTTTTATCACTGCGGGCAAGTCCGGCCGCTAGCGTCTGGCCCGACACCGAGGAGGAGTGCGATGACCGCCCTGCCCCGACGCCGCCTCATCACCCTCGCCGCGCTGGCCGCTTCCATGCCGCGCGCGGTGCGTGCCGCCTCCGACGCCGCCGCCATCACCGACGCCGCCTCCGCCTATCTGCGCGAAGCCGCCGATGATCCGCGCGCCCGCCTTGCCTGGGACGATCCGCGGCGCACCGACTGGCACTGGTTCCCGTCGCGCTTCCGCCCGAACCGCGAGGGCGTGCCGATCGGCGAGATGTCGGCCCCGCTGCGCCGCGCCGCCCACGCGCTGCTGGAGGCGAGCACCACCGGGCCGGGGGCAGCGAAGGCCCATGCGATCATCAGCCTCCAGCACGAGCTGCGCCGGGGCGACCCGGGGGCCTATTTCGTCAGCGTCTACGGCACACCGGGCGAGGGGCACTGGGGCTGGGGCATCGAGGGCCACCACCTGTCGTTGAACTACGCCGTGCACGGCGATCGCATCGCTGCCGGGCCGATCTTCCTCGGCGCGCATCCGACCCGCGTCGAAGCGGGCGAGCGCGCGAGGCTCCGCGCGATGGCAGCGGAGGAGGACGAGGCGCGCGCAGCCCTGCTGGCGCTGCCCGCCGCTTTGCGCGAGCGCGCGATCGTCGCCGAGCACACACCGCGTGACACCCGCACGCGGAACGCCGTCACCGTCGAGCCGCTGCCGCGCGAGGGCGTGGCGTGGTCCGAACTGCCGGCCGAGTCGCGCGAGCGGTTGACGCGCGCGATCCACGAGTATCTCGGCATGATGCCGCCCGCCCTCGCCGCCGCCGAGCGCACCTGGCTCGCCGCCGCCGATCCGGCCTCGCTCACCTTCCAGTGGCGCGGTGCGACGGTGCCCGACCGGTTCCACTACTGGGCGGTGCAGGGCCACGCGTTCCTGATCGAGCACGACAACAGCCGCGACGGTGCCCGTCACATCCACAGCGTCTGGCGCGGCTTCGCCTCCGATTTCGGCGCCGCGCTGTAGCCCCTAGCCCCTTACGGGCGCCTGTCGCTGTCCGTGACGCGCCCGTCCTCGAGCCGCGCGGGCACGTAGCGCTCGCCCGGCTGCATCGAGCGCTGCTCGGCGAACCACAGCAGCCCGACCGCGAGCACGATCACGCCGGCCACCGTCAGCACCAGCCACGGCGCGTCCCGCCAGGCGATCACGCGATCGCCCTCGCCGTCGGGGCCGGCGCGGCGCATCAAGAACAACCAGGCGAAGTAGAGCGCGAAGGGAATCAGGAACAGCAGGATCCCCTGCACGATGCCGCGCATGTCAGCCCTCCCGGAGCAGGCCCCCGAGCGCGACCAGCATCGCCGCGGTCGCACCCCAGATCCGATGCCGCTCGTGCGGCACCACCCAATAGCGTCGCAGCCGGCCGCGGAACACCGCCTCCTCCTCATACGGCCCTGGCGGACCTGTGAGGGCGGCGAGCGGCAGCTCGAACACCTCCGCCACTTCGCGCGGATCGGGCCGCGGCGCAACCGGGGGCGCGAGCAGACCCACCACGGGTGTCACGCGGAAGCCGGTGCCGGTGACGTATAGCGGCAGCCGTCCGATGATCTCGACGGCAGCCGGATCGAGCCCGATTTCCTCCTCCGCCTCGCGCAGCGCGGCCGCCTCCGCCGAGGCGTCGGTGGCCTCGATCCGGCCGCCTGGGAAACTCACCTGGCCCGGATGCCGGGCCAGATGCACGGTGCGCAGCGTCAGCACGATGCTCGGCGCCGGGTGCAGCACGATGGGCACCAGCACGGCCGCGCGCGTGGCCGCTGCGTCGTCCTCGACCGCCTCGCCGGTCCGGCGCAGCCGGTCCGTGCCCCGCAGCACCGCGGCCAGATCGGGCGCGCTCAGCCCGCGCGCCGCCCCGCTCACGCCTCGTCGGCCTGGCCGAGCGGGAAGAAGCTCTCGCCCGACCACACCCCGAGCACGGCCTCGCCGTGCACCGTCTCGGGTACGGCCAGCGCCACCAGCTCGTAGTAGACCGAGCGGTCGATCCGCGCCTCGATCGGCAGCGTGCCGCGGCCGGGGCGTACGGCCACATAGGGCGTGGGCAGGCAGGTCACGATATCGCGCGCGATCCGGACCGGGTGCTCGCGCCCGGCCTCGACCACCTCGTCGACATTGGTGCGGAACGACAGGATCTGCTGCCCGCGGCAGGTCGAGACGAACAGTTCGACCGCGAGGAACGGCGCGTCCTCGACCTCGATGCGCCCACGCTCCGCCGGGGTGATCAGCCAGTACGAGCCATCCTGCTCGCGCGTCAGCACCGAGGCGAACAGGCACACGAGCTCCTTTCGCCGGATCGGGCTGCCCTGGTAGTGCCACGAGCCGTCACGCGCGATCCGGATCGCGATGTCGCCGCAGAACACGGGCGTGCGTGGCGGCCGTTGCACGGGGGGCGTGAGCGCCAGGCCCGGGATCGGCGCGGACTCGCCGCGCTCGCGATGCGCCGTCCTGCCGCGCGCTGCCATGCGGTCAGATGCCGCCACCCACTCTCCGCGCCGTCTCCGGCACAGCCTCCTTGTTCTCCGGCGTCACGTCCGCGTGACCCTCCGGGCTCCGGTTCTCCGACATGCGCACATATAGGTACCATCCCACCTCGCCGTGTAGATGCGGAAGGAGATCAGCGTGGCCGACACGACCCTGTTCGCCGGGAGCACTGTCGCCGAGGCGGGCGACCTTGTGGCGGAGGTCGAAAGCCTGACGAACCGGATCGCACGCGTGCGCG
>NZ_JBHYDW010000009.1:0-9535 GCF_051860475.1 Elioraea sp.
AAACGACTCAACTTCTTCCCGGATGGGCTCTTAGGCTTCAAGGAATGCCCCGAATCGCTCAGCCGACGAAACGCCGGGCAGGACGCGTAGCGGCGGCACACTGGGCGCGGGAAGCCGCCCCCGCACAGCTCGGCCAGCGCCGGGACGGGCGATCGTTTTGTCGGCGAACGACCTCAGACCGGCATCGCCGGCCCGGACCCGATCACGCCGGCACGACCTCCGACTCGAAGCACTCGATCACGTCGCCCTCGCGGATGTCGTGGTAGTTCGCGAAGGCCATGCCGCACTCGTAGCCCTTCGCCACCTCGCGCACGTCGTCCTTGAAGCGCCTGAGCTGGCTGAGCTCGCCCGTGTGGACCACCACGTTGTCGCGCAACAGCCGCACGCCCGCACCACGCTTCACCAGACCATCGGTGACCATGCAGCCGGCCACCTTCCCGACCTTGGTGATCTCGAACACCTTGCGGATCTCGGCATAGCCCAGGAACTTCTCGCGGTGCTTGGGCGCCTGCTTGCCCTTCACCAGGTTCTCGATGTCGTCGGCGACGTCGTAGATGATCGAGTAGTAGCGGATGTCCACCCCGTCGCGCGTCGCGAGGTCGCGCGCCTGGCTGGTCGCGCGCACGTTGAAGGCGACGATCACCGCATCCGACGCCTTGGCGAGCTGCACGTCGCTCTCGGTGATCTGGCCGACCGCGGTGTGCAGCACGCGCACGCGCACCTCGTCGTTGCCGAGCTTCTGCACGGTGGCCTGGATCGCCTCCGCGCTGCCCTGCACGTCGGCCTTGACGACGACGGCCACTTCCTTCTGCTCGCCCGCCTGGATGCGCGCGAGCATCTGGTCGAGCGTGCCGCGCGCGGCAGCCGAGCCGGCGGCGGCCTTGTCGCGGATCTTGCGCTGGCGGAACTCGCTGATCTCGCGCGCCCGGCCCTCGTTCTCGACCGCGACGAAGGGCTCGCCCGCCGAGGGCACGCCGGCAAGGCCGAGGATCTCGACCGGCATCGACGGCGGCGCGTCCTTCAGCGGGCGCGCCTTGTCGTCCAGCATCGCGCGCACACGGCCCCACTCGGCGCCGGCGACGACGATGTCGCCCTGGCGCAGCGTGCCCTTCTGAACCAGCACGGTCGCCACCGGGCCGCGGCCGCGGTCGAGCTTGCTCTCGATCACCGTGCCCTCGGCAGCGCGGTTGGGGTTCGCCTTCAGGTCAAGGATCTCGGCCTGGAGCAGGATCGCCTCCTCCAGCCTGTCGAGATTGGTCCTCTTCAGCGCCGAGACCTCGACATCGATGGTCTCGCCGCCCATCGCCTCGACCACGACCTCGTGCTGCAGCAGGTCGGTGCGCACCCGCTCGGGCTTCGCATCCGGCTTGTCGATCTTGTTGATCGCCACGATGATCGGCGCATTCGCCGCGCGCGCGTGGCGGATCGCCTCGATGGTCTGCGGCATCACGCCGTCATCGGCCGCCACCACCAGCACGACGATGTCGGTGACGGAGGCGCCGCGCGCGCGCATCGCCGTGAACGCCTCGTGGCCCGGCGTGTCGATGAAGGTGATCCTCTGCCTGGACGGCAGCTCGACCTGGTAGGCGCCGATATGCTGGGTGATGCCGCCCGCCTCGCCGGCGGCGACATCGGTCTGGCGCAGCGCGTCGAGCAGCGAGGTCTTGCCGTGATCGACATGGCCCATCACGGTCACGACCGGCGGGCGCGGCCGCAGATCCGCATCGACATCCGCCGCGCCTTCGAGCCCCAGCTCGACATCGCTCTCGCTCACGCGCTTGGGCTTGTGGCCGAGCTCGGTGACGACGAGTTCCGCGGTGTCGGCATCCAGGCTCTGGGTGATGGTCGCCATCACGCCCAGGCGCATCAGCGCCTTGATCACGTCCGCGCCGCGCATCGCCATGCGCGCGGCGAGATCCTGCACGGTGATCGCCTCGGGGATGATCACCTCGCGCACCACGCGGCTGCCCTCGGCGCGCAGCCGGTCACGCTCGGCCTGCTGGCGCTCGCGCTCGCGCTGGCGGCGGAACGAGGCGAGGCTGCGGACGCGCTCGTCCTCGTCGCTGAGCGCGGCGGCGACGTTGACGCGGCCGGCGCGGCGGTCACGGTCGGGCAGGCCCCTCTTGGCGGGCGTGAGAGTGGGCTTCTTGGGCGCGCCCGGCGCCGCGCCGGGGCGGCGGACAGGTCGGGCCTCGTCCTCCTCCTCGGCGCCGCGCAGGCGCAGCGTCTCGGGGCGCGCGGGCGTGGCACCGGCAGGGGCCGGGGCAGGGGCGACGGCGCGGCCGCGCGCCTCGGCGCGCTCCGCGGCGGCCTCGGCACGGCGCTTGACCTCGACGTCCTCGACCTTGCGCTTGGCCTCCTCCTCGGCGCGGCGCTTGGCCTCCTCCTCGGCGCGGCGCTTGGCCTCGGCCTCGGCGGCCAGACGCGCCTGCTCCTCGGTCTGGCGGCGCGCCTCCTCCTCGGCCTTGCGGCGCGCCTCCTCGGCGGCGGAGAGCACGGAGATCGACTGCGCCTCGGCCTCGCGGCGGCGCTGCTCGCGCATCTCCTCCTCGAGCGCGCGCTGGCGGGCGGCGCGCTCCTCGGTGGTGAGCTGGCGCGGCGCGGCGGAGGGCCGGGGCTGGGGCGCGCGGGCGGGGCCGGACGGCGCGGGGCCGGACGGCGCCGGCGACGGGGCGGCCTTCGCGGTCGCGGCGCCCGGCGCGACCACGCGCTTCTTCACCACCTCGACCTGCACGACCTTGCTGCGGCCATGCGGGAAGCTCTGGCGTACGCTGCCGGCATCGACGGTCTTGCCGAGCTCAAGGCGGCCGCGGCCAAGTGACAGCCGGCCCTTGCCCTGTTCCTGCTCGTTGGTTTCGCTCATCCGATCAGCCGGTCCCGTTCCCGTCATCCGTTGACTGCGCATCGCCCCGCACACCGGCGAGCCGCGATGTCTCCGTCGCGATCGCCCGGGCGAGCCGGCCCGGCATGATCGCGACATGAACCACGTGGTCGCGCGCGAACACGGCCCCGAGTTCGGCGGCGGTCAGCGGCGCGACCACCGGCACCGAGGCCCCCGCCAGCAGCTTGCGCCGCCCGTCCGGTGCGCCGTCGCGCGCCTCCACCACCAGCCCGGCCCGGCCGGACGCGACCCAGTCGCGCGCCACCACGAACCCAGCCACCGCCTGTCCCGCCCGCCGCGCGAGGCCGAGCAGGTCGGCCACCCGGCGCTCCAGCCCGGCGACCAGACGCGGCCGCAGATCGTCGGGAACCGTCACCCGTGCCTTCGCCGCGCGCGCGAAAGACTGTCCGAGCCTGCGGTCTTCTAGCACAGACCCTTGCGCGCTCAACCACATTCCCCGTCCGGGCAGCCGTGCGGCAAGGTCGGGCACCACCTGCCCGTCCGGCCCGACGACGAAGCGGATCATCGCCTCCTTGGCCTGGCGCGCGCCGGTGAGCACGCAGCGGCGGGTCGGCCCGGTCTCGGGCTCCTCCGCGGCGGCGTCGGGGGCGGCGAGCATCGGCGTGGCGCGATCCTCCGCTCAGCCCTGCTCCGGTTTCGCGGAGCCGGCCTCCTCGCCCTCGAACCAGTGGGCGCGGGCAGCCATGATCACGGCGTTGGCGGTCTCCTCGTCCATCGCCTCCGCGCCGAGGATCTCGATCAGCTCGTCCGAGGCGAGGTCGGCGAGATCATCCAGCGTCTTCACCCCCTTCTCGCCGAGCGCGACGAGCTGGGCCGGAGTGAAGGGGTGGGCGGCGGCAACCTCGTCGGTGACGCCAAGCTCGCGGTACTTCTCGGTGAGTGCCGCGTCGCGCCTGGAGATGAACTCCTCGGCGCGGCGCTTCAGCTCGGCGGCGATGTCCTCGTCGAAGCCCTCGATCGCGCCGAGCTCCTCGAGCGGCACCATCACGAGATCCTCGACCGAGACGAAGCCCTCGGTCACCAGCAGGCCGGCGATCACGTCGTCGACGTCGAGCGCCTCGACGAACAGGGCGGAGCGGCGCTTGAACTCCTCCTGGCGGCGCTCGGACTCCTCGGCCTCGGTCAGGATGTCGATGTCCCAGCGCGTGAGCTGCGAGGCGAGCCGCACGTTCTGGCCGCGCCGTCCGATCGCGAGGCTGAGCTGGTCGTCGGGCACCACCACCTCGATGCGCCGGCCCTCCTCGTCGAGCACGACCTTGGAGACCTCGGCCGGCGCGAGCGCGTTCACGACGAAGGTCGCGGGGTCGGCCGACCAGGGGATGATGTCGATCTTCTCGCCCTGGAGCTCCTGCACCACGGCCTGGACGCGGCTGCCGCGCATGCCGACGCAGGCGCCGACGGGATCGATCGAGGAGTCGTGGCTGATCACCGCCATCTTGGCGCGGCTGCCGGGATCGCGCGCGACCGCCTTGATCTCGATGATGCCGTCGTAGATCTCCGGCACCTCCTGCGCAAACAGCCGCGCGAGGAAGCTCGGATGCGTGCGGCTGAGGAAGATCTGCGGCCCGCGCGTCTCCTCGCGCACGTCGTAGATGTAGGCGCGCACGCGGTCGCCGTTGCGGTAGCTCTCGCGCGGAATGAGCTCGTCACGCCGCAGCAACGCCTCGGCGCGGCCGAGATCCACCATCAGGTTGCCGTACTCGGTGCGCTTGACGATGCCGTTGACGATCTCGCCGACGCGGTCCTTGTACTCGTTGAACTGGCGCTTCCTTTCGTACTCGCGCACGCGCTGCACGATCACCTGCTTGGCGGTCTGCGCGGCGATGCGGCCGAAATCGATCGGCGGCAGCGGATCGACGATGAACTCGCCGGCGCCGATGCCCGGCCTGATCTTCTGCGCGATCGCGAGCGGGATCTGGGTCGACTCGTTCTCCACCGTCTCGACCACCTCGGTCCAGCGGCTGAGCTTCACCTCGCCGGTCTTGCGGTCGATGGTGGCGCGGATGTCCTTCTCGTGGCCGTACTTGGCGCGGCCGGCCTTCTGGATGGCCTGCTCCATCGCCTCGAGCACTTCCTCGCGCTCGATCGTCTTCTCGCGCGCGACCGCATCGGCGACCTGGAGCAGTTCGGGGCGGGCGATGGCGATGTCCATGGGTCCCTCGGATGGTCAGTTGGTGGCCGGCTTCGGCCGGCTTGCGTCGATCAGGGCGTCGGTCAGCACGAGCCGGGCGGAGCGGATGTCGGCGAGCGGCAGATGCACTTCCGTGCCGTCGTCGAGCCGGAGCCGCGCGGCCCCGCCGGGCTCGGCGCCGAGGACCACGCCGGAGAAGCGCTTCCGCCCGTCGATCGGCATCGCCATCTCGACACGCGCGAGGTGGCCGGCGAAGCGGTTCCAGTCCTTCGCGCGCGTGAGCGGCCGGTCGATCCCGGGCGAGGACACTTCCAGCACATAGCCCGAGCGGATCGGGTCCTCGACATCGAGGATCGCCGAGACCTGATGGCTGATCGCCTCGCAGTCCTCGACCGTGATCGAGGCCGCGTCGGCGCGGTCGGCCATGATCTGCAGCGTGGGGCGCTCCTTGCCGCTGAGCCGGACGCGGACGAGTTCGTAGCCCATCGCTTCGAGCGAGGGCGCGATCAGGGCAGCGACCTTGGCTTCGACGCCCTCGTGGCGTGGCGTGTCGTTCAAAATCAAAAAGGCGGCCCCGTTTCCGAGGCCACCCTCCATCAGTCCGGCAGGTGTTGTGGGTCAGATACGCCGGGGGACGGGGGATTGCAAGGGCTGGGGCCGGGCCGGGTTTGCGTTGCGGCCGGACGCGGGACAGCCTTACGCTCGCGGCATGAAGCGGATGCGGAGCCTTGCCGCGTCGCTCGCCGGGCTGCTCATTGCCGTGGTGCTGACGCTGGCGCCGCCGCTCGCGGCGCAGGAGGACGATCCCGGGCCGCCGCCGGCCTGGATGGTCGAGGGGGTGCTCGCGGCCGCCGCGGACCCAGCGGCGCGGGACGGGGTCATGCGGGTGCAGGGGGTCGACTGGCTGCTGCCGGTCCTGCCGCCGGGCGACCGCAGGGACGCGCTGGTCGCCGCCGCTCTGGCAGGCCTCGTGGACGTCACTCCCGGTGCGGAGCGCTCGAGGCTGCCCTGGCTTCTCACCCGCCTGCCGCCGGACGCGATCACGCAGGACGTCGTCGACGCTCTCCTCGCGCGCCTTGATCCGGCGGTCGAGCCCGACGGCGCGGTGCGAAACAACGTGGCCGTGGTGCTTGCGCACCTGCCCGAGCGCTACGCGACGGCGGCGCTGGCGCTGACGGTGCTGACCCGGATCGGCGTCGAGCCGCACAGCAATCCGCGCAACGCCCTCGCGCGCCTGTTCGAGTCGCTTCCGACGACGGGTTGGACGCCGGCCGTCCGTGCCGCGCTGCTGGAGCGGCTTGCGCAGGCGAGGGAGCGCGACGCGTTCCATGAAGTGCGGCGAGCCACGCTCAGTGCGCTGGGCCGCCTGCCGCCGGAGCTGTTGTCCGCGGAGGTCGCGGCCGTGGTCGCACGCGATCTCGCGCCCGATGGTCCGTTCTATCGTTCCGCCGGCTGGGCCCTGCGGCAGATGCCGGAGGAGATCGCGCTCGCGGCGGTTTCGCCCGAGTTCGTCGGTCGGCTGGTCGCCGGACTGGCGCCCGCGCATGACGCTTCCTCCAGCGCGCGCGCGAACGCGGCGCGCGTGCTCAGCCAAATCCCCGGCGGCCGGATCACGCAGCAGGTCGTTGCGGCCTTGCTCGCGCGGCTCGATCCCGCCGCTGAGCCCGACTACATCATGCGCATGGCGTCGCTGCAGGCGCTGGCGAACCACGCCACCCATCCGCTCGTCGCCGTGCACGCGCCCAGGCTCGCCGCGGCGGCCGACCCTGCACGCGAACCCGATAACCGCGTCCGGCGGGAGGCGCTCCAGGCCCTGCGCTCCTTTGGGACGTCTCCCTTGCCGCCCCGGGACATTGCACAGCTGAGCGCGCGGCTCGATCCCGAGGCGGAGCCGGACGCCTTCGTCCGAAGCGAAGCGGCCCGGACGCTCGCGATGCGCTCGGCCGGGGAGGTCTCTCGCCCCGTCGTTGAACGCCTGCTCCGCTCGCTCGAACCGCGCCACGAGCCGGACAGCCGTGTCCGCTCGTCGGCCGCCTACAGCGTCGCGCGCCTCCCGGCCACGGTGATCGATCCGGGCGCGATCGAGACCCTGATCCGCTCCCTTGATGAGACACACGAGCCGGACGGTGGCGTGCGCCGGGGTGCGGCCTGGTCGCTGCGCGAGTTGATGCCGGATGATCCGTCGCCGCTGGTCATCGACACCCTGCGCGGCCGTCTCGATCCGGCGCGCGAACCCGACGCGGGAACCCGGTCGCAGGCCGCCCAGGCGCTGCTGCGGCTGCCCGGGCGGGCGCTGACGCCCCCTCTGCTCGACCTGCTGCTCAGGCGGCTTGATCCGGCCTTCGAGCCGAGCGGGGATGCTCGCGTCAGGACGGCCTGGGCGCTCGCACCCCTCAACGATTCTCGGGTGCAGGCCGCCCTGACCGAGGCGTTCGTCGCCGCGAGGACACGCGGCGCGGCCTGGGGTCCGGGCATCCTCCGCAACGCTGAGCCGCTCCGCCCCCGCCACCTGCTCACGCTGCTCGACCATGCGCTGCGCGAGCGACAGCACGACATGCCGATGTGGCGCGCCCTCGCCCACATCCTCACCGGCGGCGATCCGCACAGCGAGCCCACGCTGCTGCTGCGCTGGCTCGGCCAGCCGGCCACGCGGCCGCTCGATGCGCTGGCCGGCGATCCGGCGCAGGCGCATCGCGTGCTCACCGTGCTGCTGCGCCACTGGGACGCAATGCCTGCCGGGCCGCTGCATGAGGAGGCCGAGCGCGTCGTCGCGCTGATCGCCGAGCGCGCCTGTGCCCTGCCCGACGGCACGCGCGAACCCGGTGCGGTCCTGTCCGGCGCGCTCCGCTGGCTCGCACGCCTGCCGCTCGACGGGCCGGTGCGGCGCTGCTGGAACGACGATCAGGCCATCACCATCGCCGCGCTGCGCGACCAGCTCGCCGGGCGCAGCCCTGCCGGTGCCCGGATGCTCGCGGATCAGCTCGCGCGCGACGCGGCCGCGCCGTTCTGGCAGGGCGTCACCTGGGCGGCCGGCGGGTGGATCGTGTTCTGGGGCGCCTTCGTCGTCGCCTTCCCATGGTCGCGCACGGTGCAGGCCGCGTTCCTGTTCAGCCCCGTGGTGCGGCGCTATCTCAGCCTTGGCGTGGTGCCGCTGCTGCTGCTGGTCGTCCCGCCGCTGCGCCGGCGCCTGCTCGCACCGTTCCGTGACGACCTGCTGGCGGAGGCGAAGCTCGACGATCTCGCCGCGCTCGGCTTCTTCGGCCAGGGCCAGGCGCGGCGCGGGACCGCGCCGCCGCAGCCGGTGCAGGAGATGCTCGGCAGCCTCGACGGCGTCGTCGTGCTCCGCGGCGAGGCAGGGCTCGGCAAGACGAGCGCGCTGCGCTGGCTGGCGGCGAGCACGCGCGGGCCGGTCGCGTTCCTGCACGCGCGCGACTGCCATGCGGGTGTCGCAGCAGCGGTCGCCGCGCTGATGAAGGGCGTGCAGGAGACGGATTTCGTGCGCGGCATGGTGCATGCGGGCACGCTCGGCGTGATCATCGACGGGCTCAATGAGGTCTCGGCTGCGACGCGCGAGCGCGTGCGCTCGTTCGCGGCCGCGAACCGCAAGGGGCGCATCGTGATCGGCACGCAGCCGATCGAGTGGACGCCGCCCGCCGGTGCGGCGGTGATCGACCTTCTGCCGCTCGCGCGCGACGAGGCGGAGGCGTTCCTGCTCTCGCGCCCGGTCGGGGCGGATGCGTCGCAAAGGGTGCACGGCGCGGCGTACCAGGACGCGGTGCGCGCGTTCCTGCGCCGCGCGCTCGACGAGGCGCCGACCGAGCCCGAGCGCGAGGCGGCGGCGCTCGTGCTGTCGAACCCGTTCGATCTCGCCTTCGCCGCCGATCTGATCGCCCAGGGCGCAGCGCCAAGCGCCACCGGCCTGATCGACGAGGCATTCCGGCTCGCCGATGAGGGGCCGGGCAATGACAGCTACCGCGCCAAGGCGGGGCGCCCGTTCCCGCTGGTGCCGTTCGGCCGCCACGCGGTGGCGATGCGCGAAGAGGACCGCAACTGGCTCGGCGCCGGCGCGTTCGAGGCGGAGCGGCCATGCTTGCTCGAGCGCAAGCTGCTGGTGCGCCGGGCGGTACGGCGCGCGGCCGACGACACCGAGGACCGCGAGATGTTCCGCCACGACCGCGTCTGGGACTTCTTCATTGCCGCCGCGTTCCGGGCGGATGCGGCGCTGCTCGACGCGCATCTCGACGATCCGCGCTTCCGCGGCGCCTATCTGCGGATCGCCGAGACCTGGCCGCCGGAGGCCGCGAAGGCGGTGCGCGACCTGCTGGTGGTGAACGCGGCGCGCACCAACGACAACACCACCAGCAACGAGTTCGTGCGCCGCCTGCAGGCGCGCCTGACGGCCTAGCGCCGTCGTGATGGAGGGGGGTCTGGGGGGACCACCGTGGTCCCCCCCGCGCTATTTAGCGGGGTTCCCGTCCCCATACAGCCCGCACAGCGCCTCG
>NZ_JBHYDW010000009.1:9545-61624 GCF_051860475.1 Elioraea sp.
CCCCACCCACCCCACCTCGACCTCCGTGGGGGGCGGGGGGCCCGGCGGGCCGGGGGGCGCGGGGGGGGGGGGGGGGGGGGGGGGGGGGGGGGCCCCCCCCCCCCCCCCCCCCCCCCCAGCGCTATTTCGCGGTGTTCCCTGCCCCTTCCAGCCCGAACTGCGCCTCGTGCAGCGCGCGGTACACCGCCCCCTGCTCCAGCAGTTGCCGATGCGTGCCCTGCTCGGCGATCCGCCCATCGGCGACCACGACGATCCGGTCGGCGTTGCGGATGGTGGCAAGCCGGTGCGCGATCACCAGCGTTGTCCGCCCTTCGGCGAGTTCGGCCAGCGAGGCCTGGATCGCGCGCTCGGTCTCGGTGTCGAGCGCGCTGGTGGCCTCGTCGAGGATCAGCACCGGCGGGTTCTTGAGGAAGATGCGCGCGATCGCGAGGCGCTGCTTCTGCCCGCCCGAGAGCTTCACGCCGCGCTCGCCGATCACGGTGTCGAGCCCGTCGGGGAGTTCGCGGATCATCCCGTCGAGCCGCGCGCGCCGCGCCGCCTCGAGGATCTCCGGGTCCGAGGCGCCGAGCCGGCCATAGGCGATGTTCTCGCGGATCGTGCCGGCGAACAGGAACACGTCCTGCTGCACGATGCCGATCTGCGCGCGCAAGCTGGCGAGGGTGAAGTCGCGGATGTCGATCCCGTCGATCGTGATGCGCCCGGCATCGACGTCGTAGAAGCGCGGCAGCAGCGCGCAGAGCGTGGTCTTGCCGGCGCCCGAGGGGCCGACCAGGGCGATCGTCTCGCCCGGCGCGATGGCAAGCGCGATGTCGCGCAGCACCGGCCGGTCCGGCTCGTAGCCGAAGCGCACGCCCTCGTAGTGCACCGCGCCCTTCAGCGGCGGGGCGGGACGGGCCTCGGCGCGGTCGACGATGTCGGGTTCGGTGCCGATGAGCTGGAGGTAGCGGCGGAACCCGGCGATGCCCTTGGGGTAGGTCTCGATCACCGCGTTGATCTTGTCGAGCGGGCGGTAGAACACGCCGACCAGCAGCAGGAAGGCGACGAAGTCGCCGATCGTCATGGCGCCCTGGACGATGAAGATCGAGCCCGCCAGCATCACGACCACCTGCACGGCGCGCATGCCGAGATAGTTCAGCGTCAGGCTGATCGCCATGATGCGGTAGGCGTCGAGCTTCACCCGGCGGTACTTTTCGTTGTCATCGCCGAACAGGCGGCGCTCATGCGCCTCGTTGGCGAAGGCCTTGACGACGCGGATGCCGCCCACCGCCTCCTCGATGCGGGCGTTGAAGGCGCCGACGCGGCCGAACTGCGACTGCCAGTTCTGCGTCATTCGCCCGCCGTAATGGGTGATCACCCAGGCGGCGATCGGCACGACCAGCCCGGCGATCAGCGCGAGCGCGGGGTTCACCCAGATCATCAGCGCGAAGGCGCCGAGGAAGGTGAGCACCGCGATCAGCAGGTCCTCGGGGCCGTGATGCGCGACCTCGCCGATCTCCTCGAGGTCCTTGGTCATGCGCCCGACCAGGTGCCCGGTCTTCTGCCCGTCATAGAAGCGGAACGACAGCCGCATCAGGTGGTCGAAGGCGCGGCGGCGGAGTTCGGTCTCGATCGCGATGCCGAGCACATGGCCCCAGTAGGTGACGATCGCCATCAGCGCGCCGTTGACGAGGTAGAGCGCCATCAGCGCGGCGATCGCGAGCAGGATCAGCGGCAGCTCCTGGCCCGGCAGCAGGTGGTCGATGAAGCCGCGCACCGCCATCGGGAAGGCGAGCTCCAGCATGCCGGAGAGGGCGGCGCAGCCGAAGTCGAGCATGAGCAGCCGCTTGTGCGGGCGGTAGTACGCGAGGAAGGCGCGGAGCATTGGCGGTCCTGGAGGAGGTCTGTCGCGCACGGCGCGCGTTTTGCCGGCCCGCAGGGACGCCGGCGGCGATCGAGACCGCGGCGTGGCCGACTCCTGTGTGCCGGAGCCGGCCGAGGGTTGGCAACACCTGCGCGGCCGATGCCGGGCGGACCGTGTCGGAAAACTTTACACGTCCCGGAGGATAGTTCGATGCAGAATTGAAGACTCGAGCAGTTTCAAAGGGTTGTAACTTTGGTGTGTGGTTTGCATGACAATTTATCCATGTCTCCACAATTTGACTGGAGGTGCACCATGCGCCGCTCGCTCCCCGCCCTCCTTGCCGCCGGGCTGATCACCCTGCCCGCCGTGCCCGCCGAGGCGAACCTGCTCGTGAACCCCGGCTTCGAGGACTCCTTCAACGGCTGGACCACCTCCGGCGACACATCGCGGTTTGTGTGCGCGACCACGGTGATCGGCTGCGCGCCCGACGGCGGGACGTTCAACGCCTTCGTCGCCGCTGGTTTCGGAGGGATCACCAGTTCCAGCCTCTCCCAGGCGGTGGATGTCGTCGGCCCCGGCACCTACGCCTTCGGCGCCTATCTCTCGTTCGACACCGACCAGATCGCCGGCAACTTCAGCCAGGGGCAGATCTCGCTCAGCGTGCAGGGCGCGGGCGTGTCGGCCACGCTCGGCGCCGATCCCAATGCGCTCGCAGGGGACATCAGCATTCCAGGCTCGGGCGGTTTCCTGTTCTCCGAGTGGATGCTGTTCAGCGGCACGCTGACCTATGCAGGGATCGGCCCCGCCTCCCTGCTCGTCAACATCAGCGCGCAGAGCTTCGACCCTGACCTGCGCTTGCTGCTCGGCGTGGACAACGTGTTCATCCGCGCCGCCGCGGTGCCCGAGCCCGCCTCGCTCGCGCTGCTCAGCGCCGGGCTGCTCGGCCTCGGCGCCGCGATGCGCCGGCGCTACGCGAACGGATCGGCGGCGTAGCGCACGGCGGTCAGCGCCAGCCCCTCGGCCGGGGCGGTCGGGCCGGCCGCGGAGCGGTCGCGCGCGGCGAGCGCGGCCGCCACGTCCGCGGGCGTCCACCGCCCCTCGCCCACCAGCTTCAGCGTGCCGACCAGGTTGCGCACCTGGTGGTGCAGGAAGCTGCGCGCCTCGGCGACGATGCGCACCAGATCGCCCTCGCGCGCGACGTCGAGCCGATCCAGCGCCTTCACGGGACTCGCGGCCTGGCAGGCGGCAGCGCGGAACGAGGTGAAGTCGTGCCGCCCGACCAGCAGCGCGGCGGCCGCCTGCATGGCGGCCTCGTCGAGCCGGCGCTTCACATGCCACACCCGGCCGGCGAGGAGTGCCGGGCGGGCGCGCCGGTCGAGGATGTCGTAGCGATAGGCGCGGCCGATCGCGGAGAAGCGGGCGTGGAACTCCGCCGGCGCGCGCACGGCCGTCACGACGGACACGCGGTGCGCGCCGAGATGGAAGTTCACCGCCTCGCGCAGCCGCAGCGGATCGATCGCGCGCGCGAGGTCGAGATGCACCACCTGCGCGTCCGCATGCACGCCGGCATCCGTGCGCCCGGCCGCGACCGCGACCACGGGATCGCGCGGGGTCAGGCGCGCGGCCGCCTCCTCCAGCGCCTGCTGCACGGAAAGGCCGGTCTCCTGCCGCTGCCAGCCGACGAAGCCCGCGCCGTCGTACTCGACCAGCAGGGCGTAGCGCGGCATCAGCCGAGCCGGTCGCCGGGCGCGAGCGAATAGCCGCGCAGGAAGGCGTCGATGTCCTGCGGCGCGCGGCCTGCCCGCTGCATCCGGGTCAGACGAAGCACCGTGCCGCCGCCGCAGGCGACGCGCCCGCCGTCGAGCAGGGTGCCGGGCGGCGCTTCGGTTCGATCCGCGCAGGGCACGGCGGCGAGCACCTTCAGCGTCTCCTGGCCGTGGCGCGTGTGCGTGCCGGGCCACGGGTTGAGCGCGCGCACCTGGCGGTCGATCACGGCGGCCGCGCGCGACCAGTCGATCCGCCCGTCCTCGCGGGTGAGCTTCGGCGCGTAGGTGACGCCCTCGTCCGGCTGCGGCACCGCGGGCGGGTCCTCCGCCAGCGCGCGCAGGATCAGCCGCGCGCCGAGTGCCGCCAACGCATCGTGCAGCGAGGCGGCGGTCGTGTCCGGCCCGATCGGCACCGCCTCGGCGAGCAGCATCGGCCCGGTGTCGAGCCCCTCCTCCATGCGCATGATGGTGACGCCCGTGCGGTCGTCGCCGGCCAGGATGGCGGCCTGGATCGGCGCTGCCCCACGCCAGCGCGGCAGCAGCGAGGCGTGGATGTTCAGGCAGCCCCGGCGCGGCGCGTCCAGCATCGGCCTGGGCAGGATCAGCCCATAGGCCGCGACCACCGCGGCGTCGAGATCGAGTGCGGCGAAGGCCGCATGCTCCGCCTCGTCGCGCCGCAGCCGCGCGGGCGTGCGCACCGTCAGCCCCAGCGCCTCGGCCGCGACGTGCACCGCGCACTTCGTCTCGCGCTGGCCGCGATGCGCCGGCTTCGGCGGCTGGCTGTAGACCGCCACGATCTCGTGGCCCGCCGCGTGCAGCGCCTTGAGCGCCGGCACCGCGAAGTCGGGGCTGCCCATGACGGCGAGCCTCACGCCTGCGCCTTCTCCTTCTGCGCCTTGGCCAGCCGGCGCAGGATCATGTTCCGCCGCAGCGACGAGATATGGTCGATGAACAGAACGCCATCGAGATGATCGATCTCGTGCAGCAGGCAGCGCGCCATCAGCCCCTCGGCCTCGATCGTGCGGCGCACGCCGTCCGGCCCGAGATAGCGCACCGTCACCGCGCGCGGGCGCGCCACATCGGCGTACTGGTCGGGCAGGGAGAGGCACCCTTCCTCGCGGACCTCGGTCTCGGCGCTGGCGCTGACGATCTCCGGGTTGATCAGCACCACCGGCTCGCGCCTGTCCTCGCGCTGGAGGTCGATCACGGTGAGGCGCAGCCCCACGCCGACCTGGGGCGCGGCAAGCCCGATCCCGGGGGCGCGGTACATCGTCGCGAGCATTCGGGGCACGAGGTCGCGCACGACGTCGGCGTCGCCGGGGCCGACCGGCCTCGCCTTGCGGCGCAGCAGCGGGTCCGGGGCGATCAGGATCCGGAGCAGCTCCCCCTCCATGGCGGGGGGCTGAGAGGCAGCGTCGATCATCCGCGTCAGGTAGCGTTCGCCCCCGACGGCGGCAATGCCCGGGCGCGCGGGCCGGTCTTGCGCCGGCGCAACGCGTTTCCCATCTCGATGGGGCCAGGGTGCCTTCGGGGCCCTGGCAGGATGCTCGCTCGGAACGAGGAGACCGACATGACCCGCACATCGCCGTTCGGCAGCCCGCTGTTTCTCGGCTTCGACCATCTCGAGCAGATGCTCGAGCGGCTGTCGAAGAACGGCGGCGAGGGCTACCCGCCCTACAACATCGAGCAGACCGGGCCGGCGAGCCTGCGGATCACCCTCGCGGTGGCCGGGTTCACGATGGACGACCTCGCGATCGTGCTGGAGGACAGCCAGCTCGTCATCCGCGGCCGCCAGGCCGAGGAGGCGCCGGGCCGGGTGTTCCTGCACCGCGGCATCGCCGCGCGCCAGTTCCAGCGCACCTTCGTGCTGGCCGAGGGGATCGAGGTGAAGGGGGCGTGGCTGGACAACGGCCTGCTGCACATCGACCTCGAGCGGCTCCAGCCCGAGAGCCGCGCGCGCACGGTACGGATCGGCTCGCGCCCGGGCGGCGCGACAGTTTGAAGGCCCGGGCGCGTAACCGGGGCCGGCAACGGACCGGAAACCAGGGTGTGGCCAAGATGGCGCACCGGAGGAGTGTGACGCGATGAACATGCACAGGATCCGCGGCCAGGCGAGTTTCCCTGCGCCGACGCGCCAGCAACTCGCCGAGTTGGGGCTGGGCGGCCTTGCCTATGTCCGCCCGGTGGTCGTGGACGGTCAGTCGGCCTTCGCGATCTTCGGCGCCGATGGCGCGCAGATCGGGCTCGCGCCGGACCGGGCGCTGGCCGACGCGGCGATCGTCCAGCACGAGATGGTGCCGGTCAGCGTGCACTGAGCGCGCGCGACCAGCCTATCCACCAAGCGACGGCGCGGGCCGTCGGGGCGATGGCGTCGGGGCGATGGCGTCGGGGCGATGGCGTCGGGGCGATGGCGTCGGGGCGATGGCGTCGGGGCGATGGCCGACGCGCCTATGCGGCGATCCGCGAGGGCGCGATGCCGAGCGACGTGGAGGTGACGGTCTCGGCCTGGTCGAGATCATCCTCGCTCATGCCGTAGAGGTCGCGCACCATCGCGGCGGTGAGCTGCGCCGGGACGCCGTCGAACACGACGCGACCGTTGCGCATGCCAACGATCCGGTCGCAGTACTGGCGCGCGGTGTCGAGCGTGTGCAGGTTGCAGAGCACGGTCAGCCCGTCCTCGCGGTTGATGCGGCGGAGCGCGTCCATCACCACCTTGCCGTTGCGCGGGTCGAGCGACGCGATCGGTTCGTCGGCGAGAATGATGCGCGGCTCCTGCATCAGCGCGCGCGCGATGGCCACGCGCTGCTGCTGGCCGCCCGAGAGCGTGTCGGCCCGCTGGAGGGCGGCCTCGGCAAGGTCGAAGCGGTCGAGCGTGCGGATCGCGACCGCGCGCTCCTCGGCGGTGAACAGCTTGAACAGCGAGCTGAGCGTGCCGCGGTGGTTGAGCCTGCCCATCAGCACGTTGGTCAGCACGTCGAACCGCTGCACCAGGTTGAACTGCTGGAAGATCATCGCGCAATCGGTGCGCCAGTCGCGCAGCGCCCGGCCCCGCAGCGCCCTGACGTCGCGCCCCTCGAAGGCGATCCGCCCCTCCGAGGGTTCGATCAGCCGGTTGATCAGGCGCAGCAGCGTCGATTTGCCGGCGCCCGAACGGCCGATGATCCCCACCATCTGCCCGTCGGGGATCGCGAGCGCGACGGCATCCACCGCGGTCACGGTGCCGAACCGCCGCGTCAGATCCGTGATCTCGAGCATGCCGACCTCCTGGACCGCCGCGGTCGGACTTAGCGTGTCGCCTGGCCGAGCCGGGATGATCGTTGCGTGACAAACGCGCCGCGGCGGTCGGCCGATCCCCTGCTCGCCCCTCCCGTCACCCGGCGATGATGCGCCGACGGAGCCGCCCCGAGGTCCAGTCGATCACCGCGACCGTGACGAGGATCAGCAGGATGATGAAGGCGACCTCCTGCCAGTCGTCGAGCCGGATCCGCTCGGCGAGCTGAAGCCCGATGCCGCCGGCGCCGACGACACCCAGGATGGTCGCCGAGCGCGTGTTGCTCTCGAAGAAGTAGAGCACGTGCGACAGCATTACCGGCAGCACCTGCGGCAGGATGCCGAAGCGCGCGCGCTCGACGGCCGTGGCACCCGCCGCTTCGATCCCCTCGACCTGGCGCCGCTCGACGTTCTCGATCGCCTCGGCGAACAGCTTGGCGAGCGTGCCGGTGTCGGGCACCGCGAGCGCGAGGATGCCGGCGAAGGGTCCCATGCCGACGGCAGCGACGAAGACGATCGCCCAGATCAGGCTGTCAATCCCGCGCAGACCATCGAACAGCCGGCGCAGGCCGAAATGGAGCAGCCGCACCGGCATCACGTTGCGCGCGCCGGCGAAGCCGAGCGGCACGGCGGCGACCGCCGCCAGCAGCGTGCCCATGAACGCCATGGCCAGGGTCTCGGCCAGCCCGTGCAGCATCTGACCGAGATGGCCGCCATGGGCGGGCGGGATCATGAAGCGCACGAGGAAGCCGAGCTTGCCGAGCCCGTCGACGAACGCGTCCCAGCCCGGCAGCACGCGCCAGAGCCCGAGCGCGAGCACGGCGATGAACAGCGTCCAGACCAGCGCCAGCCTGCACCGCTCGGCCTCCGTGCGGCGGAAGACGCGCGGATGCGCCTCCCGGATCGCTGCGAGCTCGGCCGCCCCGATCATCGTGTCGCCCGCCGCGGCCCCGCCTCGATCAGGCCATGGCGCAGCCGTTCACAGCCCATGTCGATGAGCGACACCGTGACGAGGATCAGCAACACGATCGCGCTGATGTCGGAATAGATGAAGCGCCGCACGACGAGGTAGAGCTCCTCGCCGATCCCGCCCGCGCCGACGATGCCGAGCACGCTCGCCGCGCGCACGTTGATCTCGAAGCGCAGCAGGCCATAGCTGACGAAGTTCGGCAGCACTTGCGGCAGGACGGCGAAGCGCATCGTCTCGGTCCAGCTTGCGCCGGCGGCCGAGAGGGCCTCGATCGGGCGCGGATCCACGTTCTCGTTCACCTCCGCGAACAGCTTGCCGAGCGCGCCTGCGGAGTGGATGGCGATCGCGAGCACCCCGGCGAAGGGGCCGGGGCCGAAGGCGAAGACGAAGATCAGCGCGAAGACGAGCTCCGGCACGGTGCGCGCGAACTCGAAGCCGCGACGCGCGGCCCAGAACGACCACCGGTTCGGCGCGAGATTGACGGACGCATGAGCGCAGAACAGCACCGCCACGCCCGCGCCGGCGAGCGTGCCGACGAATCCCATCAGCACCGTGTCGAGCATCAGCAGAAGCCAGACATCGATCGCCCAGTACCACTCGCCGATGTCGGCGAGGGGCTGGCGGGGGGAGATCGCCGGCAGCGTCCGGTGCACGTAGTCGAGAATGTTCGGCACGCCGGCGGCGAAGCGCGCGAGGTCGACCTCGCCGACCACGGTGGAGGCGACGAACGCTGCGCCGAACACCAGCGCCCCGACGCCGGTCGTCAGCGCCTTCCGCCGCTGAAGGGCCCGGTAGTGGCCCTCGAACCGGGCGACGGCCGCGCCATCGTCCGCGATCGCCGTCACGTCAGGTGCGGCGCTGGCGACGCAGCCGGTCGAGCTCCTCGGTGATCGCGACCATGTCGAGATAGTCGTCGTGCGTGCGGCGCACCAGGCCGCGCGACTGGCCGCTTGTCAGCCCGCGCCACGCCTCAGGGTTCGTCTCTGGCAGGGCCATCAGCGTCTCGACGTAGAGGTCCCTGAGGCCCTGCGGCAGATTGGTGCGCATCACGAAGGGGCTGTTCGGAATGAGCGGGCTCTTCCAGACGATCCGCCACTGGCCCGGCGGGATCATGCTCTTCTCCTCCATCCGCTGGGGATTGCTGCGCTGCTCGTTGGTCCACCAGGTCGCGATCGCGTCGTAGCTGCCGTTCAGCAGCCCGATCACGCTCTGCTCGTGGTTCCCGGAGAAGGACGTGCGGGAGAAGAACGCGCCGGGATCGATCCCTTCGCGCCGCAGATAGAACATCGGCGCGGCGTAGCCCGAGGCGCTGTTCGGGTCGGCCCAGGCGAAGGACCGGCCGCGCAGATCGGCCAGCGACCGGTAGGGCGCATCGGTGCGCACGATGATCACCGAGTGGTAGCCGAGGCCGCCTTGAAGATCGGTGCCCGAGGCCACCGGCACGATCTTCTCGCCGGCGACGCGGCGCGCGAGCGCATAGGCGGCGGGGCCGAGATAGCCGAACTCGGCCTGGTCCGCGCGCAGCGCCTCGACGGTCGCGGCGTAGTCGGTGGCGCGGAAGACGCGGAACGGCACGCCGAGCGCCTCGGTGAAGTGGCGCGAGAACGGCTCGAAGCGAACAAGCACGTCGCGCTCGTTCTCCGAGCTGATCATGGCGAATCGCAGCTCGCGGAACCCGCCGCGCCAGTCGGCCTGGGCGGCGGCGGCGAAGGGAGCGAGGGCGGCACCGGCGAGCACGGCGCGGCGGCTGAGCACGGGCGTCATGGCGGTCTCCTCGGCGAGAGCGGATACGGCGGACTTAACAGCCTGCCGTTTCGTCGTCATGACCGTTTCGTGACGTCTCGATGACCGGTCCGGAGTCGTGGCGCTGGCGGCGCGCCGGCGCTACGGATAGCAGCCAGCCGCGCGGGCGCGCGCGCGCACCAGCGCCAGCACCGTGCGGCAGGTCGGCGCCGGCAGGTCGAGCAGCTCGGCGAACTCGACGATCACGCCGAGCAGCGCGTCGATCTCCATCGGCCTTCCGCGCTCCAGGTCCTGGAGCATCGAGGTGCGGTGCGCGCCGACCTCGGCCGCGCCGGCCATGCGCTTATCGACGTCGATGCCGAAGCGGATGCCGAGCGCCTCGCCGATCGCCTGCGCCTCGACCATCATCGCCCGGCACACCGCGCGCAGCTCCGGCTCGCCGGTCAGCACGTCCAGCGTCTGCATGGTCAGCGCCGAGACCGGGTTGAAGGTCAGGTTGCCCCAGAGCTTGACCCAGATCTCGTCGCGGATGCGCGGGCGGACGGGCGCCTTGAACCCGGCCGCGATCAGCGCCTGCGAAAGGCGGTTCGCGCGCTCGCTGCGGGCCCCGTCCGGCTCGCCGAGCGAGAACCGGTCGCCATAGGTGTGCTCGATCACGCCAGGCTCGATCACCTCGGCGGCCGGATAGACGATGCAGCCGATCGCGCGCTCGGGCGGCAGCGCGCGGAGAAGTTTCCCGCCCGGATCGACCGACTCGACGGCGCGCCCGTCGAACGGTCCGCCGTGCCTGTGGAAGTACCACCACGGGATGCCGTTCACCGCCGAGACGATCGCGGTCCCGGGGCCCAGCAGGGGATGCATCGCCTCGGCGACGCCGGGCAGCGAATGCGCCTTCAGCGTGATCACCACGTAGTCCTGCGGCCCCGCCTCGGCGGCGGTCGCGGCGCAGCGCGGGCGGGTCACGATCTCCTCGCCACCGGAACGCAGCCGCAGCCCGTTCGCCTGCATCGCCGCGAGATGCGGGCCGCGCGCCACCACGGTGACATCGGCCTCGCCCTTCTGCGCGAGGCGCGCGGCGAGCAGGCCCCCGATCGCGCCGGCGCCGAAGACGCAGATGCGCATCAGGCGGTGAGCCCCAGCTTCTCGGCGAGCCCGATGCGCTGGAGCTTGCCGGTCGCCCCCTTCGGGATCTCGGTGAGGAACAACACTTTGCGCGGCACCTTGAAGTCGGCGAGGTGCTGGGCCGCGAAGTCGCGCAGTTCGCGCTCGGTCAGTTCGGTGCCGTCGCGCAGCACGATCGCCGCGCCGACCTCCTCGCCGAGCTTCGCATGCGGGATCGCGAAGGTGACGGCCTGGGCCACGGCGGGATGGGCGGAGAGCACGCCGTCCACCTCCAGCGGGCTCACTTTCTCGCCGCCGCGATTGATCAGTTCCTTCAGCCGCCCCGTGAGCGTGAGATAACCCTCCGCGTCGAAGGCGCCCTGATCGCCGGTGCGGAACCAGCCTTTCGTGAACGCCTTCGCGTTCGCCTCCGGATTGTTCTCGTATCCGTTCGTCACGCTCGGGCCACGGATCACCACCTCGCCGATCGCGCCCTGCGGCAGCAGCGCGCCCGCCTCGTCCATGATCGCGATCTCGGGGCCGGCCGCGATCCCGACCGAGCCCGGCTTGCGCGGGCCGGCAAGCGGGTTGGACGCCATCTGGTGCGAGGCCTCGGTCATGCCGTAGCTCTCGACCAGCGGCGCGTGGAAGGTCTGTTCCAGCGCCAGCATCACGGGGCCCGGCAGCGAGGCGGAGGAGGAGCGCAGGAAGCGAAGCGGCGCGCGCGCGATGATCTCGGCATTGCGCTCGGCGCGGGTGAGGATCGCCTGGTGCATGGTCGGCACGGCGGTGAACCAGGACGGCCGCTCCTCGTCGAGCCAGCGGAAGAGGCGCAGCGCATCGAAGCCCGGCGTGCAGATCACCGCGCTGCCGGCGGCGAGCGAGGCGAGCGTTGCCGCCATCAGGCCATGGATGTGGAACAGCGGCATGATGTTGAGGCACGCGTCCTCGGGCGTCAGCGCGAGCGTGGCGCGGATGCTGCCGGCCGAGGCGGTGACGTTGCCGTGCGTCAGCGGCACGATCTTCGGCCGCGCGGTGGTGCCCGAGGTGTGCAGCACCAGCGCGACGTCGTCCGTGCCGGCGGGGCCGGGCGAGGCGGCGGTCGCGGGCGTGCCGCCGTCAAGCGTGAACTCGCCGGCGGCCGCGCCCGGCACGAGGTCGAGCACGGGGATGCCGAGCCGCGCGGCAACGGCGCGCGCGGGCGTGTCGGTGCCCTTGAGCACGACCAGCGCCTTGGCCTTCAGGTCGTCGAGATAGAAGGCGAACTCCTCATCGCGGTAGGCGGGGTTCAGCGGCGCGGTGGTGGCGCCGCAGGCGATGGCGACGAAGGCGGCGGCCATTTCGGGGCCGTTCGGCAGCACGATCGCCACGCGGTCGTTGCGGCCGATGCCGATGCGGTTGAGCGCCGCGACAGTCCGGTCGGCGAGGCTGCGCAACCCGGCATAGGTGAGCGTGCTGCGCCCGGGCGCACGGATCGCCGACTGTGTCGCCGCGCCGGCGCCCAACAGATCATGGATGGTGAGGAACGGTCGCATCGTCATCCCTTGCGGCAGGCGGCGGAGTATGGCCTGCAGGACGGCGGCGTAAAGGGCACGCGCCCCGCGGCATGGGCAGCCCGCCGCGCCGCCGAGATATGATCGTTCGTTTGCAGGCAGGCATACGACATGGATTTCCGTTGACAACGGCTGCCGCGCAACTCCATATCGGACATCAACGACACGGAACAAGCGTCGGCAGATGGTGACGGAAGGCTGCCCTGTCTCTCGGGAGATCGTGCATGCCGAACGCCCGCTGCCGCGTCCTCCTCCCCGCCATGCTTGGCTTGGCCGCCGTCGTTGCGGCGACCGAGCGCGCCGGCGCGCAGCCCGCCTGGGAGCCCACACGGCCGGTCCAGTTCCTCGTCCCCGCCGGCACCGGCGGCGGCGCCGACCAGATGGCGCGCACGATCCAGGGCATCGCCTCGAAATACGAGCTGATGCGCCAGCCGATCGTCGTCACCAACAAGGGCGGCGGCGCCGGCGCCGAGGCATTCCTCGAGGTGAAGAACAGCCGCGGCAATCCCCATATCCTGGTGATCACGCTCTCGAACCTGTTCACCACCCCGCTCGCGACCGGCGTGCCGGTGTCGTGGCGCGACATGACGCCGGTGAAGATGCTCGCGCTCGACGAGTTCGTGCTCTGGGTGCATGCCGAGAGCCCGTGGCGGACGGTGAGCGAGTTCATCGCCGCGGCCAAGACGCAGCGCCTGCGCATGGCCGGCACCGGCTCGCGCCAGGAGGATCACATCATCACCGCCGCGATCACCCGTGCCACCGGCGCGCAGTTCACCTACGTGCCGTTCCGCGGCGGCGGCGAGGTCGCGACCCAGCTCGTCGGCCGGCATGTCGACTCGACGGTGAACAACCCGATCGAGGCGGTCACGCACTGGCGCGCCGGCACGCTGCGGCCGCTCTGCGTGTTCGACGGCCAGCGCCTGCCGGTGACCGACAGGATGACGGCGACGATGGCCTGGAGTGACATCCCGACCTGCAAGGAGTCGGGCCTGGACGTCGAGTACCTGATGCTGCGCGGCATCTTCATGCCGCCCGGCGTGCCGCCGGCGGCGGTGGCGTTCTATGTCAGCCTGCTCGACCGCGTGCGCGCGACGCCCGAATGGCAGGAGCTGATGCGCAACGGCGCCTTCAACACCACGACCATGATCGGCGAGGACTTCGCCCGCTGGGTCGAGCGGGAGGAGGAGCGCCATCGCAGCCTGATGACCGAGGCCGGGTTCCTCGCGCGCTGATCCGGCCGAGACGCGCAAGCAACCGCCCCGCACCGGCGACGACACCCGATGGCTGACCGGGGACGTGGCGTACGCACACGCGCCGCCGAGCTCGCCGTCTCGGCCGGCATCGCCGCTCTGGGCTTCCTGATGGTCGCGGACGCCTACCGGCTCGGGATCGCCTGGGACCTGGACGGGCCGCAATCCGGCACGTTCCCGTTCTGGACCGGCCTCGTGATGATCGCGGCGAGCCTCGCCACCTTCGCCGCCGCCGCGCTGAGCCGATCGCGGGCGAGCTTCGCGACCGCCGAGGAGCTCGCGCGCGTCGCACGGCTGTTCGTTCCGGCCACCCTGTTCGTCGCCGCCGTGCTGGCGATCGGGCTCTACCTGCCGGCGGCCGCGCTGATGGCCTGGTTCATGACGGTGCTTGGCGGGTACCGCCTGGTCACGGCCGCCCTGAGCGGGCTCGGCATGTCCGTCGTGATCTTCGTCGTGTTCGAGAGGTGGTTTCTCGTCGCGCTGCCGAAGGGACCGATCGAGACGCTGCTGGGCTACTGACGTGGAGAACCTTCACGCCCTGATGGCCGGATTCGCGGTCGCGCTCGTGCCCGAGAATCTGCTGTTGATGGTCCTCGGCGTGATGCTCGGCATCGTCATCGGCGTGCTTCCCGGGCTCGGCGGAGCCAACGGCATCGCCATCCTGCTGCCGCTTACCTTCGCCATGCCGCCGGTCAGCGCCATCATCATGCTCTCCTGCATCTACTGGGGCGCTCTGTTCGGCGGCGCGATCACCTCGATCCTGTTCAACATCCCGGGCGAGCCCTGGTCGGTCGCGACTACCTTCGACGGCTATCCGATGGCCCAGCAGGGCCGTGCGGCCGAGGCCCTGACGGCAGCGTTCACCTCCTCCTTCGTCGGTGCCCTGTTCGCGATTCTGATGATCACTGCGATCGCGCCGCTGGTTGCCGCCTTCGCGCTCCGCTTCGGCCCGCCCGAGTTCTTCGCGGTGATGTTCCTCTCCTTCGCGTCCTTCGTCGGGCTGACCCAAGGCTCGGCCTGGAAGACGCTCACGGCGATGATGGCGGGGTTCCTGATGGCCTGCGTCGGCCTGGATACGGTCACGGGGCAGCTCCGCCTGACCTTCGGCTCGACCGAGCTGCTGCGCGGGATCGACTTCCTGGTCGCGGTGATCGGCCTGTTCGGGATCAGCGAGATCATGATCGCGATGGAGGAGGGCCTGGCCTTCCGCGGTGCTACTGCCCGGATCGACCCCAGGGTGGTCTGGCAGGTCTGGAGGACGCTGCCGCGCCACTGGGCGATCGCGCTGCGCTCCTGCGTGATCGGCTGCTGGATGGGGGTGACGCCGGCAGGGGCGACGCCGGCCTCGTTCATGTCCTATGGCATGGCGCGGCGGCTCTCGAGGGACGGTGCCGCCTTCGGCAGCGGACGCATCGAGGGGGTGATCGCGCCGGAGGTCGCCAACAACGCCGCCGGCGTGGCCGCGCTGCTGCCCATGCTCGCCCTCGGCGTGCCGGGCTCGCCGACCGCGGCGGTGCTGCTGGGCGGGCTCGTGATGTGGGGCCTTCAGCCCGGGCCGATGCTGTTCATCGAGCAGAAGGAGTTCGTCTGGGGACTCGTCGCGTCGATGTATCTCGGCAATCTCGCGAGCCTGGTCGTGGTGATGGCGCTGGTGCCGTGGTTCGCGGCCATCCTGCGCATCCCCTTCGCGATCATCGCGCCCTTGATCCTGATCGCCTGCGCGATCGGCGCCTTCACGGTGAACAACGCGGCCTTCGATCTGGTGCTGATGCTGGTCTTCGGCGTGGTCGGCTACGTCATGAAGAAGCTCGACTATCCGCTCGCGCCGCTGGTGCTGGCGCTGGTGCTCGGGAACCGAACCGAGCAGTCGTTCCGGCAATCGCTGCTGCTGAGTGACGGCTCGCTCGGCATCTTCTTCGCCAACTGGCTGGTCGGCGCGATCATGGCGCTCGGCTTCCTCATGCTGTTCTGGCCGATGCTCGGGCGGTTGCGCGCCGCCGTCCTGGCGCGGATCTAGCGGCGAGGCTTCGCCCGCGACCGAACCGTCCCGACCGCGGGAGGATGGTCCGACAGCGCCATCCGGCCTAGGCTGGCGGAATGGACGCCCAGACCCGCACGATCGTCTTCATCAACGCGGCGCACACGCTGACCCACTACGCGCTGCTGATCCTGCCGACGGCGGTGCTGGCGATGGGCGGGGCGTTTCCCGGGCTCGACTACGGCGCGATTGTGACGCTGGGCACGGCGATGTTCGCGATCTACGGGCTCGGCTCGCTGCCGGTCGGGTGGCTCGCGGAACGGTACGGCGCGCGGGCCATGATGGCGGCGTTCTTCGTCGGCACGGGGGCCGCGCTGGTCGCCTCGGGGCTGGCGGTGACGCCGATCACCTTCGCCCTCGCACTCGGGCTCGTCGGCGCGTTCCTCGCCATCTACCATCCGGTCGGCACCGCACTGCTGGTCGATGTCGCCGGGCCGGGAGTCGGCCGCGCGATCGGCATCAACGGGGTGTTCGGCAATCTCGGTGTGTCGCTCGCGCCGCTGCTGACCGGCGTGATCGTGGCGGTGTTCGGCTGGCGCGCCGGGTTCGTCCTGCCCGGCGCGGTCTGTCTCGCGATCGGGGTCGCCTATCTGCGCACGCCCGCCTCGGTGACCGCGGCAGCCCGGCGCGAGGGTGCGGTGTTCCCCGACATTCCCCGTGCGACCGCAATCAAGGCATTCATCGTGCTGACCGCGATCGCGGTGACGAACGGGCTGATGTTCAACGCGATCACCATCCTGCTGCCGAAGCTTCTGGAGGAGCGGCTGTCGGGCAGCGCCGATGCGCTGGCCTTCATCGGTCTGATCGCCTTCGCGGTGTCAATCTGCGGTGCGGCGACGCAGTACACAGTCGGGCGGATGGCGGACCGGGTGAGCCTGCGCGCGCTGTTCCTCGGCCTCGCGGCGAGCCAGATGCCGCTGGTGCTCGGCCTGACGCTGGCTTCGGGGTGGCTGACGGTACCGCTTGCCGCGGCGACGATCGCGACGATCTTCGGCCAGGTGACGGTGAACGATGCGATGCTCGCGCGCACGGTGCCGCCGGCATTGCGGGCGCGCGCCTATGCGGTGCGGTTCTTCGTCGGCTTCGTCGGCGCGGCGGCCGCGTCGCCACTGGTCGGCGTGCTGCATGCGCGCACCGGCGACATGCAGGCGGTGCTGTGGACGCTCGCCGCGGTGGGCTTGCTGACGGCGGGGTTCGCGGCGCTGTTCCCCCGCCTGACCACGGCGACGGTGCCGCGGCCCGCAGCGGCGGAGTGAGGGTGCAGGGATGAGCTTCGATCTGGTGCTGCGCGGCGGCACGGTGGTGACTGCATCGGAGGAGATGCGCGCCGATGTCGGCGTGACGGACGGGCGGATCGTCGCGATCGCCGAGTCGCTCGACAGCGCGGCGCGCATCCTCGACGCCGGGGGCCTGCTCGTGATGCCCGGCGGCGTGGACACGCATTGCCACATCGAGCAGCTCGAGGCGAACGGCACGGTGCACGAGGACAGTTTCGTCACCGCCTCGCAGAGCGCCTTCGCCGGCGGCACCACCAGCGCGATCTGCTTCGCGAGCCAGTTCAAGGGCCACCCGATCGGCCCGACGCTCGACGACTACCGACGGCGCGCGCGCGCCGCGCTGATGGACTACTCGTTCCACCAGATCATCACCGACCCGACCGACCAGGTGATCGCGCAGGAGCTGCCGGCCATCGTCGAGATGGGTATCCGCAGCTTCAAGGTGTTCCTCACCTACGACCCGCTGCACGTGGACGATGCGCAGTATCTGCGCGTGCTGGCGACCGCGCGCAGGCTCGGCGCGTTCGTCACCGTGCACTGCGAGAACTACCAGGCGATCCGCTTCATGACCGAGGCGCTGCTCGCGCGCGGCATGACGGCGCCGAAATATCACGCCTGGTCGCGCCCGCCCGTGGTGGAGCGCGAGGCGACGCATCGTGCGATCGCGCTCGCGGAGCTGCTCGACCAGCCGATCCAGGTGTTCCATGTCTCCTGCGCCGAGGCCGCCGAGGAGATCGCGCGGGCGCAGGCACGCGGCGTGAAGGTCTGGGGCGAGACCTGCACGCAATACCTGACGCTGACGGCAGGGCACATGGACCGGCCCGGCTTCGAGGGGGCCAAGTTCATGTGCAGCCCCTCGCCGCGCGACGAGCCCGAGCACGAGCGCGTCTGGGCGATGGTGCAGCGCGGCGTGCTGGATGTGATCAGCTCGGATCACTGCGGGTATTCCTATGAAGGGAGCGCCGGCAAGGGCCAGAACGGCCGCGACGCGAACTTCCGCGACATCCCGAACGGCATCCCGGGGATCGCCGCACGGCTGCCGATCGTGTTCAGCGAGGGCGTGTCGAAGGGTCGCATCAGCGCCTCCGCGTTCGTGGCGCTGACGGCGACCAACCCGGCGCGACTGTTCGGACTCTCGCCGCGCAAGGGCACGATCGCGGTCGGCGCGGATGCCGATCTCGCGCTGTGGGATCCGACCAGGCGCGTCACCATCACCAACGCGCTGATGCAGCACGCGATCGACTACACGCCCTATGAGGGGCTGGAGGTCACCGGCTGGCCGGTCGCGACCATCCGCCGCGGCGAGGTGGTGATGCAGGATGGACGGGTGCAGGCGGAGGAGCGGTCGGGCAGGTTCCTGCCGCGCGGACCCTACGTGCTCACGCGCGGCCGCGGCGTGTTCGCCAACGGCTTCGATCCGGTCGGTTGACGCGACCGCCGCGCGGTCCCTAGGCTTCGCGCAGAGGGAAGGGGGAGAGACGTCGTGGCGCGCAGCTACCTGAAGCGAGCCGAGCCTCGCACGCCGGCTGATCGGCGTGCGCTCGAGGACAGGGTCCGCGAGATCCTCGACGACATCGCCGCCAACCGCGATGACGCCGTGCGCCGCTACGCGCGCCAGTTCGACCGGTGGGAGAACGAGACGTTCCGCGTCTCTGACGACACGGTCCGCGCGGTCGAGCGCGCCCTGCCCGAGACCTTCAAGGAGGATTTCGCCTACGCCCACGCGAAGGTGACCGGCTTCGCGCGTGCCCAGCGGGACTCGATGCAGGAGTTCCAGACCGAGATCGAGCCCGGCATCACGCTCGGCCAGAAGCTGATCCCGGTCGCGAAGGTCGGCTGCTACATCCCGGGCGGGAAGTACCCGCTGATCTCCGCCGCGATCATGTCGGTCGCGACGGCGAAGGTCGCGGGCGTCGGCCACATCATCGGCGCGGCCCCGCCGCGCGACGCGGACGGGATCTATCCGCAGACGCTCTACGCGCTGCACCGCTCGGGCGCGGATGAGATCTACTGCATCGGCGGCGTGCAGGCGCTCGCGTCGATGGCCCATGGCTGTGTCGGCATGACGCCGCGCGACCTCATCACGGGGCCCGGCAACGCCTTCGTCGCCGAGGCGAAGCGGCAGCTCTTCGGCACGGTCGGCATCGACCTGCTCGCTGGCCCGACCGAGATCCTGGTGATCGCGGACGAGACCGCCGATCCGGCGCTGGTCGCGACCGACCTGCTCGGGCAGGCCGAGCACGGCCCGGACAGCCCGGCCTGGCTGATCACCACCTCGCGCCGATTGGGCGAACAGGTGCTGGGCGAGATCGCGCTGCAACTGAAGACGCTGCCGACCGTGGCAATCGCCGGCCAGGCGTGGGAGACGCTCGGCGAGATCATCGTCGTCGAGAGCGACGCGGAGGCGGTCGCGGTGTCGGACGAGTACGCCCCCGAGCACCTCGAAGTGCAGACCGCGCGCGACGACTGGTACCTCGCGAACCTGACCAACTACGGCAGCCTGTTCGTCGGCGAGCAGTCGACGGTCGCTTACGGCGACAAGGGTGTCGGCACGAACCACACCCTGCCGACCGGACGGGCGGCGCGCTATACGGGCGGGCTCTGGGTCGGCAAGTTCATCAGGACCGTGACGTGGCAGCGGCTCACCGATGACGCCTCGCGGCGGATCGCACCGATCATGGGGCGGATCTGCCATGAGGAGGGGATGCTGGCGCACGAGAAGACGGCGGATGTGCGCTTCGCCCGCTACGCGCCGAAGAACGTGTGACGCAACGACGGGCATGAGCCCGCGACGTGAGGAGGAAACCATGACCGCAACGATACGCCTGTCCGCGACCCGCCGCCGCCTGCTGCAAGGCGCGGGCGGCGCCGCCCTCGCCGCCGGCCTCGCGGCCCCCGCGATCGCGCAAGGAGGCCCGCGCGTCGCCCGCGTCTGGGGCGAGCCCGGCCCCTATGGCGGGGTGTTCGTGCAGGGCATGAACGAGTGGGCCCAGCGCAACAACGCCAATATCCGCTTCGAGATCGAGCAGATCCCGTGGGACGGCGTCACGGTGAAGCTGACCACCGACCTCGCCGCGCGGCGCCCGCCCGCGCTGATCAGCGTGGAAAGCCCGATCGCCTATCAGCTCGCCGCCGAGGGCCTGCTGGAGCCGGTCGATGACGTGACCACCGCGATCCGCGCCAAGGAGCGCCTGGTGGACGGCTTCACGCTCGAGCAGTTCGGCGGCTGGAGGGGCACGAACTATGCCGTGCCGGTGCACCACCAGCCCTGCCTGCTCGTCGTGCAGCAGGACATCATCAACGAGCTCGGGCTCGGCAATCCGGCGGAGTGGACCTGGGACCGCTTCGCCGACGCGGCAAAGGCGATCTCGGAGAAGAAGCCGGGCATGGCCGGCTACACCATGGCGCTCGGGCGCAATCTCTGCGCCGACTACCACATCTCCCAGTTGATCTGGCAGGCCGGCGGCATGACCTGGGACCCGGCGGACGGGTTCAAGACCGTGTTCGACAGCCCCGCCACCGTCGAGGCGTTCGAGTTCATCAGGCGCCTGAACCCGTACATGCCGCGCGCCGCGGTCGAGTTCAGCTTCCTCCAGGTCGTCGACCAGCACGTCACCGGCCGCACCGGCATGTCGGCCTATTGGGGCCGCACCATGGGCCGCGCGGCCGAGGAGGCGCCCGCCATCTTCCAGCACATGGAGTACTACCTGAACCCCGCCCATCCGCGCACCGGCGGGCGCTGGTCCTGGACCGACATCAATGGCTGGATCATCCCCGCGCGCGACAATCCGTTCATCCGCGAGGTGAAGGAGGCGGTCGCCTACGTGTCGAACAGCGTCGACTGGATGGTGCGCTACAGCCAGAGCCTGATGCCGAACGTGGGGCCGGTGTTCAAGGACGTCGCGAGCGCGCCGGCGATGCTCGCCCATCCCTTCTACCAGTCCAAGAAGCGCACGCTCGAGGTGATCTTCGAGCAGTCAGTGCCGCACGCCTGCAACACCGGGCTCGAGCTGAAGAAGGGCGTGAATCCGCTCGCCGGCTTCGCGCACGGCCGCAGCGTGTGGGCCCAGGCGGTGCAGCGCATGCTTCTGAACAACGAGTCGGCCAAGGTGGCGGCGGAATGGGGCCACCGCCAGTTCGAATCGATCCGGCGCGACAACCAGCGCCTCCTTGCGGGCTGAGGGGGGAGCGGGGGCGGACGCGTTCCGCCCCCGCTGATGTTTCGCGCGATGCGGTTCCGCCTGTCCGACCGTCAGGTCGGCATCCTGTTCATGCTGCCCTTCCTCATCACCGCCGCCACCTTCATCGTCTGGCCGGTGACGGAGGCGATCCGGCTTGCCTTCTACCAGTACAACCCGCTGCGCCCCGATGACCTCCATTGGGTCGGGCTCGACAATTTCGAGCGCATCCTCGACGACCCGCTGTTCTGGGAGAGCTTCCACCAGGCGCTCGTGTGGACCGGCTGGTCGATCCTGTTCCAGACCGTGCTCGGCGTCGGCATGGCGATGCTGCTGCACACCGCGCTGCCAGGGATCGCGGTCTTCCGCGGGCTGCTGCTGTTCCCCTATATCGTCCCGACCGTGGTGATCGCGCTGAACTGGCGCTGGATCTTCAACTCCGAGATCGGGATCGTGAACCACGCGCTGCTGCGGCTCGGCGTGATCTCGGAGAACATCGCCTGGCTGTCCACCCCGGACATGGCGATGATGTCCGCCATCCTGCTCAACGTGTGGAAGTACACGCCGTTCGTCATCATCTGCGTGCTCGCGCGGCTGCAGACCATTCCGACCGAGCTCTACGACGCGGCCAAGGTGGACGGCGCCGGGGCGATGCGGCGCTTCCTGGACATCACGCTGCCGATGCTGAAGGAGGTACTGGTGGTGGTGATCGTGTTCCGCACGATCTGGACCTTCAACAAATTCGAGGAGATCTACCTGCTCACGCGCGGGGGGCCGGGCACCTCGACCTTCAACCTTGCGGTCTATGCGTTCGAGGAGGGGATGGCGAATCTGCGGCTCGGCGTGGCGGCGGCGACGGGCGTGATCATGATCGTGCTGCTGCTCGCGGGCACGATCGTCTATGTGCGCGTCTCGGGCTTCGGACGCGAGGAGAAGCCGGCATGACCGCGAAGGAGGTCGCAGGCCGCGTCGTGCTCTATGCGCTGCTCGCCGGTGTGACGTTCCTGGTCTGCTTCCCGCTGATCTGGGCATTCTTCACCTCGGTGAAGCCCAAGGACGAGATCTTCCTCTGGCCACCCACGCTCTGGCCCGAGACCTGGACGCTCGAGAACTACCGCGCGCTGCTCGAAGGCAGGGACGCCTACTTCCAGGCCGGCGCCGCCTCGGGCACAGCCGTGCCGCCCTCGGCCTTCTTCATCGACTGGTTCATCAACTCCGTGATCGTCACCATCGGCACCACGATCATCAGCACGGTGGTGTCCACGCTCGCCGCCTATTCGCTCACGCGCTTCCGCTTCCCCGGCCAGCGCTCGGTGCCCTACCTCGCACTGATCGGCTACATGGTGCCCTCGATCATCTTCGTCTTTCCGATGTTCCTGGTGATGGTCGAGCTCAGGCTGACCGACACGCTGCTGTCGCTCATCCTCGGCTATGTCTGCATCACCCTGCCGTTCTGCATGTGGCTGATGTGGGCGTTCTTCCGCGGCGTGCCGATCGAGATCGAGGAGGCGGCGCTGGTGGACGGCGCCTCGCGGCTGCGCGTGTTCTGGGAGATCGTGCTGCCGACCGCCTGGCCCGGCATCGTCGCGGCCGCGATCTTCACCCTGATCGTGTCGTGGAACGACTACCTGTTCGGCCGGGTGTTCATGAACTCGATGGAGAACCTGCCGCTGACCGTCGGGGTGATGCACTTCTTCGACGGCACGCATGTGGATTGGGGATTGATGATGGCCTCCTCGGTGCTGATGACGGTGCCGATGGCGCTGCTGTTCATGCTGCTGCAACGCCACCTGGTCGCCGGCTTCGGCGCCGGCGCGGTGAAGGGCTGAGCGCGATGGATGTGCGCATCGAACGCCTCTCGAAGTCCTTCGGCTCGAACCTGGTGCTGAAGTCGCTCGACCTCACCTTCCCCGAGCGCAGGTTCGTCACCCTGCTCGGCCCCTCGGGCTGCGGCAAGACCACGCTCTTGAGGCTGATCGCCGGGCTCGAACGCGCCTCCGAGGGGCAGATCTACTTCGGCGCCCAGCGTGTGGATCACCTCACCCCGGGCGACCGCAACATCGCCATGGTGTTCCAGTCCTACGCGCTCTACCCGACGATGGATGTGGCGGCGAATATCGGCTACGGGCTGAAGGTGCGCGGCATTCCGCGCGCCGAGCGCGGCGAGAAGGTCGGCGTGGTCGCGCGCGTGCTCGAGATCGCGCATCTGCTCGCGCGCAAGCCGCGCGCGCTCTCGGGCGGGCAGCGCCAGCGCGTCGCACTCGGCCGGGCGATGGCGCGCAAGCCCGACATCTTCCTGATGGACGAGCCGCTCTCGAACCTCGACGCCAAGCTGCGCGCGACCATGCGCGGCGAACTGAAGCGCTTCCACCTGGATCTCGAAACGACCTCGATCTACGTCACCCATGACCAGCTCGAGGCGATGACGATGTCGGATCTGGTCGCGGTGATGGACCAGGGAATCGTGCAGCAATACGCGACGCCCGAGGAGGTCTATGACCGCCCCGCCAACCTGTTCGTCGCCGGCTTCATCGGCAGCCCGCCGATGAACTTCGCCGAGGTCGAGGTCGCGAGTGTCGGCGACGTGCCGGTGCTGCGCCTTGCCGGCCGCACGATCCCGGCGCCCGCGCAGTTCGACCTCGCCGCCGCGCCGCGCCGCCTCGTGCTCGGCATCCGCCCGCAGGACGTGCGCATCGCCTCCGCCGATGATCCCCACGCGATCCCGGGCACGGTCTGGATGACGGAGCTGATCGGCTCGGAGCGCCTGATCGAGGTCGAGATCGCGCCGAAGCTCCGCATCACCGCCGAGGTGAAGAGCGAGATCCGCGCCGAACTGAACGCGCCGGCCGCGGTCGCGTTCGACCCGGCCAAACTGCACCTGTTCGACCCTGAAACAGGACGCGCTCTCCCCCGGCGGGAATGATCAAGGGGATCCGGCCGCCGGCGCAGCCATGCCGGTAAGCCGCTCGAGCACCGCGAACAGCGCATCCGGCTCGACCGGCTTGGTCAGGAACGCATCCATCCCGGCGCTGAGGCAGCGGTCGCGGTCGGAGGGCAGGGCGAAGGCGGTGACCGCGACGATCGGCACCTGTCCGGCAGCGCCCGCGAGGTCACGGATGGCGCGTGTCGCGGCGATCCCGTCCACCACCGGCATCTGCACGTCCATCAGCACGATGTCGAACGGGCCGTCCTGCTGGACCGCACGGAGCGCCTGGGCGCCATCCTCCGCGGTTGCGACGCGCCAGCCGGCACGCTCCAGAAGACGCTGCATCAGCGTCCGGCTGATGCCGTTGTCCTCCGCGACCAGGACACGGCCCGGGCGACGCACGGCCGGCTCCGCGCGCGCGCGTTCGCGCGTGCACGTGGCGAGCGTCGCGGCGATCGCGTCGCGCGGCGCCGGCACGACCAGAGTGTCATCGAACGCCGCCGCCGGCTCGCCCGACGCCGTGGCCAGGATCACCGCGCCGACGCCGAGCCGCCGCAGCCCGAGCGCGACGCCCGCGTCGGCCTCCGGATCGCCCGAGGCGGCGATGATCGCCGCGTCATAGGGGCGCCGCGCGGCCGCCGCGAACCCGGCGCGCTGCAAGGCCTCCTCCGGCGCCGCGGCCGCATCGACCGGGACCCGAAGCCGTGCGCAGGCCGAGACCAGCGCCTCGCGGCTCGCCGCGCGCGGCTCGGCGACCAGGACCCGCCCCGGGAACGGCGGCGGGCGGGCGGTGGCCGCCTCGCGCGGCAGCGGCAGACTGGTCGTGAAGGCCGTGCCGCCACCGGGATGGCTCGCGACCGTGATGGTTCCACCCATCAGCCCGACCAGGTCACGCGCGGTCGAGAGCCCGAGCCCGGTGCGGGGCTGGCCGCGCGGCTGTGCGGGATCGGCCTCGGCGAAACGTTCGAAGATGCCGGCCTGCCGCTCCGGCGCGATCCCAGGTCCGGTGTCCGCGACCACCATGTCGAGCGCCTCGGCGGCCTCGATCCGGACCACCACCGATCCCGAGGCGGTATGGCGCACCGCGTTGTCGACCAGCGTCGCCAGGACCTGGCGGACGCGGTCCGGATCGCCGCGGCGCGGCTGCACAGCGCCCTCTCCCAGCACCAGGGCGAGCTCCAGCCCCTTGGTCCGCGCCTCCTCGGCCCTGGCCGCGACCACCTCCTCGGCGAGCGCAGCCGGCTCGAACGTCGCCTCGGCCAGCGCGAGCGTGCCGGTCTCGAGCTGCGCGGCATCGAACAGCGCCTCGATCATCGTGGTCAGGCTGCGCGCGCAGTGCTGCACCGTCTCGGCCTGCTCGCGTTGCTGGGCGGAGAGTGCGCTGTCCAGCAGCAGGCGGTTCATGCCGAGCACGCCGTTCAGGGGCGTGCGCAGTTCGTGGCTGATCGCGGCGAGGAAATCGCTCTTGGCGCGGCTCGCGCGCTCCGCCTCGGTGCGGGCGGCCTCGAGCTCGGCCACTTTCGCGGCGAGGTCGCGCGCCTGCACCGCGACCACCGCACGCGCCTCGTCCGCCCGGCCCAGCGTGCGCGCCATCAGCACCGCGACGAACCCGAGCATCAGGAACAGCCCGGAGGCGGCGACGACCTCGGCGCGCGAGGTCTCCCAGAACGCCGCGTCGACGGCACGCGGATCGATCCCGACCGTGACGGCGGTGTTCAGGAATCCAGTCGGGACCACCACCACGTCCCGCGTCACGCCGTCGTCATGCGGCACCGCGTCGATCCGGCCGGCGGCGGCGAACCGCCCGTCGCTCGCGGCACGCGGGCGCTCTGCGGTGACAGGAGGATCGAGTTCGGGCTGGCTGACCAGGACCGAGCCGTCCGCGCGCACGAGCCGGACCAGCGGCCGCCAGGGCAGCGCGACCGAGCGGAACAGATCCTGGAAGGATGCGTGATCCAGGGTGGCGACCGCCACCCCGTCCATGGCGCGCCAACTCGGGCCGAGGCGGCGGCTCAGCACGATCACGCGCCGCCCATTGGCCGGGTCGGCGATCGGCCCGGCGAGGTAGAGCCCGGCCGGCGCGGTGGCATGGTGGCGGAAGAAGCGCTGGTCGTGGACCGGGGGCGGCGGCGGGCCGAGCTGCGAGCCGACCACCACGGCACCCTCGGGATCGGCGATGAACACCGTGTTCAGCCACGGGATCGTCTCGGCGAAATCCACCAGCACGCGGCGGATGCCGGGGCGGTTCTGGCCCCACGGGTCGCCGGCGTCGATCGTGTCGAGGGTCAGCGCGGCGATGCGGAGGTTCTCGCCGACCTGGCGCGCCCACGCCCGCGCGGCCTGCTCGGCGAGCCCGAACGCCTCCGCCCGTGCCCGCGCGCGCTGGTCGAGCAGGGCCCAGCCGATGAAGGCGCCGAGTGCGAACTGCACGAGCACAAGCGCCGCAAGCAGGCCCAGCCGGCGTGGCCGGCGCAGCCGTGAAGATGCGATCGGTGTCTCCTCCGGCGCGTCCATGGGTGCGATCCAGTCGCCGTCTCCGCTCCCGGCCGACGGCCGGAGCCCCGCGAGACTAGGACAGATGCCGGCACGCATGCACCTGCGCGGCACCATGGGACCGCGCGAGCGGCGCGCGCTACCCCGACGGACGGAGCGCGGAGACGATCTCGTCCTCGCCGGTGCGGATCAGGTACTCCGGCACGCCGAGCGGACGGGTGCGGCTGGCAGGGATGGCGGAACGGAACGGGCGGTCGCCGATGCGGCGACGGAAATCCGCGCGCGCGGCCTCGCGCAGCGCCGGATCGGTCATGAGGTCGAAGCCGGCAGCGGCCAGCACCGCCGCCGTCGCGATCGAACTCTTGTCGCCGATGGACATGCCGCCGCAGGCCGTCACCGGCCAGGTGTGCAGCCCGACGCCAAGCGGCATGGTCGGCCAGGCGAAGACGCCGGTCGGCGTCTGCCAGCTCACATCGCCGAGATCGGTGGAGCCGCCCGAGCCGCCATCCGTCACGAAGGGAATGAGCCGCGTCGCCATGCCGGCCTCGCGCAGCCCCATCTCCTTCTGGCAGGTGCGGGCGAAGGCCTGTTCCTCCGCGGTCCAGTCGAGCGGCACCGTTTCGAGGTGGCGGTAGAGCAGCCGGGCGAGCGGCTCGTTCGGCATCAGGTCGTGGGTGCCGAAGAACGCATCCGCCTCGGCGCGCGTCTGCGTCGCCATCGCGGCGCCCTCCGCGATCTGCTGCATCCAGTCCATCATCGCCTGGACCTTCGGCATGTCGCGGTCGCGCACCACGATCCAGATCTGGGCGAAGTCGGGGACGACATTCGGCGCGGTGCCGGCACGTTCGTAGATGTAGTGGATGCGTGCGGTGGGCAGGACATGCTCGCGCATCATCTGGATGCCGAGGCCGAAGAGCTCGGCCGCCTTCAGCGCGCTGCGGCCTTCCCAGGGCGCATTGCCGGCATGGGCGCTGCGGCCATGGAACATGACCTTGGCCTTCTGGAGCGCATTCTGCCAGACGATGCCCGCGCCGCCGACGGGGGCCGGATGCCAGGCGAGGGCGGCATCGAGATCGGCGAAGAGGTCCTCGCGCGCCATGTAGACCTTCGCACCCTCCACCTCCTCCGCGGCACAGCCATAGATGCGGATGGTGCCGGGCGCGCCGGCCTCCTGCATCATGCGCTTGAGCGCGAAGGCTGCACCGGTGCAGCCGGCGCCGATCATGTTGTGGCCGCAGCCATGTCCGACCTCGGCCCCGGTCGGGCCCGGCACCTGGCGCGGCTCGGCGGCGTTGCCGAGGCTCGGCAGCGCGTCATACTCCGGCAGATAGCCGATCTTCGCCCCGCCGCTGCCCTGGCTCCACTCGGCCAGAAAGGCGGTCGGCACGCCGGCGGTGCCGCGGCTGACGATGCGGAAGCCCTGCGCCTCGATCTCGCGGATGTGGATCTCGGAGGATTTCGCCTCGTGCAGCGAGAGTTCGGGCGTGGCCCAGACCTCGCGCGAGATGCGCAGGATCGGCTCGCGCACCGCCTCCACCGCACGGGCCGCCATGGCGGCCGAGGGCGGCGGCGTGCCCGGACCCGCGGCGGCCGGGGATGGCGGCTGCGCCTGCGCGAGCACGCTGTCTGCGCCCGCCAGCGCTGCGGCGCCGCCTGTGGCCGTCGCAGCCAGCAGGGTACGACGATCAAGTCCGCCATGTGGCTCAGTCGGCACGATGAACTCCCCGTGTGCTTTGAGGGACGGATCGCCGGGGGCCCGCATCACGCCCCCGGAACATAGAGCGGCAAGGAAAAGCCGAAGAACACCGCGTCACCCCTGAGGCGCCGGGTGGTGTCGATCTCGCGGAAGTAGCGGATGCGCGCCGTCACCGGCAGCCTGCCGAGGCGGAACTCGTATCCCGCCGCCGCGCCGACAGCCCAGGCGCTGCCGCGGAACGGACCCAACCGCGCGCCCACGCCGCTGTCGCCGGAGAGCTGACGATAGTGGTACCCCGTGGGCCCGAGCGAGATGCCGTTGTCGAACCGGTAGGTCGCCGACCAGTCCCAGTGGAACTCGCTGCCGGTCCGGTATCGCGTGGCGCGGTTCTCCCGGTTGACGGTGACGCCGATCGCATGGGTGAGATCGATGCCGATCGCCGGATCGAACCAGGTGAGCGCGCCGAACAGATCCAGGGCGCCCCGGTTCTTCGCCACATTGGCAAGGCGGCCCCGGCGGTAGTCACCGATCGGGAGGAACGCCGTGACGCCGGCCTGCCAGTGGAGCGCCCCCGAACGCCAGCCGAGGAAGGCGCCGACCGGCGGATCAGCGACGGTGGTGAGGGTGTCGGCGACGGCGAACGGTCCGAGTCGGCCTGCCACACTGACGCGCCCAGCGGAACGGTCAGGGTGAAGCCGAGGCGACCGCCGAGAATCTCGACCGGCGTCACGCCGAGCAGCGTCGGGATATTGACCCCGGCGCACACGCGCGCGCGGCCGACGATCCGCCCGCCGTCGAGCGGCACCTCGTCGCCGATGCGGCCGTTGTAGAGATAGAACTGGTTCGACAGGAACAGCCCGGGCGGGGGTGTCATGCCGGCGCCGGGCCCGCGGAGGCCGAGGACGTCGACACCGGATGCGCGCTCCGCGGCCTGGACGTCAGACGCGAGGGAGACGACTGCCAACGCCACCGCAACGATCGCTGCCCGGACAGGCATGGCATCTCCGATGTGGCCGGCCGCCACGATGTCGGCCATGGCCGCGGGACTGTCCGGCATGAGTCAGCCGAGGAGGAGCATTCCCTGGCTTCATGCCCGCTGCGCCGCGGCAGTGTGCTGGCCGTGGAGCCGCAAGGGCTCGGGGGCGCACAGCCCAACTCAACCTTGAATTTCCGGGACTGTGCCGGAGGCGTTCGCGCCCTGTCCAGGCGAAACCCATGACCGGCTCATGCCACGCGGCCGGCGAACGGCGCCGCCCCGGCGCGGGCCGGCGGCCCTGTCCGGGCAGGCATCCGATGCCCCCGCCACGATCCGTCGGGCGGGCGCTCGCGCGCCCGGCTGGGGGGTCGATGGACTCGTCCCCGTCCTTGCAGCGGGGCAGCAGCAGCGTCAGCCTGCCGGCAGGATCACCTTGGCGATCGCGGTGTGATCGGCGCCGGCGCCGAGCTCGTCGGCCGCCGCGCGCCAGCGCCGCGCCATCTCGGCCGCGAGCGGCGCGTCCACGCCGATCCCGTCCGCGAGCGCGCCGGCCGTCGCGAGGTCCTTGGCCATCAGCCCGATCGAGAATCCCGAACCGAACCCGCCCGAGAGGATGTGCTGCTTCAGCTTCACCTCGGTGGAGTTGTTGCGTCCGGTGGAGGCGTTCAGCACATCGACCATCGTTGCGGGATCGAGCCCGAACCGCGCGCCGACCGCGACCGCTTCGATCGCCGCGACCAGGCCGGCCGCCGAGACGTAGTTGTTCAGCGCCTTCATCGCGTGGCCCGCGCCGGGCGGGCCGCAGCGGAAGACGTGTTTGCCCATGGCCGCGAACAGCGCCTCGGCACGGTCGATCGCTGCGGCCTCGCCGCCCGCCATGATCGCGAGCGTGCCGTCGATCGCGCGCGCGACACCACCCGAGACCGGCGCGTCGACCAACGCAATGCCGCGTGCGGCGAGCGCGGCGTGGAGGTCGCGCGTGGCGAGCGGATCGGAGGAGGACATGTCGATCACCAGCGTCTCGGGCGTCAGCGACGCCGCGACCGCCGGGTCTTCCAGCGCGGCCCGCACTGCCTTGCCGTCCGGCAGCATGGTGATGACGGCGGCCGCCTCCCGGCACGCCTCGGCGGCGGCAGCGGCGAGCGGGATGCCGGCGGCCGCGGCGGCGAGCCGCGCCGGCGGGGCGAGGTCCCAGCCGCGCAGCGCGAAGCCGGCGCCGACCAGCCGCGCGGCCATCGGCACGCCCATCTTGCCGAGGCCGATGAAGGCGATCGCGGCGGGCGGCGTGATCGCGCCTGACACGGCTCAGATCCCGCGCGCCTTGAACACCTCCTGCGCGACCTTGAAGGCATCCAGGCTCGCCGGCACGCCGCAGTACACGAACGCCTGCAGGCAGACCTCCTTGATCTCCGCCTTGGTGATGCCGTTCTCGAGCGCGCCACCGATGTGCAGGCGGAGCTCGTTCGGTCGGTTGAGCGCGATCAGCATCGCCATGTTCAGGAAGCTGCGCGTGCGCCGATCGAGCCCCGGGCGATTCCAGATGATCCCCCAGCAGTACTGGGTGGTGAACTCCTGGAACGCCTCCATGAAGTCGTCGGCCTTGGCGATCGAGGACTCGACATACTCCTTGCCGAGCACCGCCTTGCGGACCTCGAGCCCCTTGTCGAACAGCGTCTGGTTGAAGAACGGATCCTGCGGCATCGGCGTCTCCCGTGATGGCGTTGGCGCGCGCGGATGGTCGGGGGGCGGCCCGGCCCGGTCAACCGGGGGCGAGGCCGAGCTGCGCGCGGAACCGGGTCGCGAGATACGCCCCGTCCCGCGCCGGCAGCGCCTTGGGTGTGGGCTCGGCGCCGATGATCGCGCGCACCAGGCCGGGGCCCGCCGGCGTGGCAAGGCGCGGCCGGATCGCCTCGATCCCGGCCATGTCGCGCACGGTCTCGGACCAGGCGAAGCCGCACGCTTCGGCGACGCGCGGCAGGTCGGTGCCGAGGCTGGTGTGGCTCGGCTGCATGCCGGTCTCGCCGAAATGCCCGTTGTCGAGCACCACCACGAGCAGGTTCGCGGGCCGCTGCGCGCCAATGGTCGCCAGCGCGCCGAGCCCCATCAGCGCCTCGCCGTCGCCGGTCAGCACGAGGATAGGGCGGTCGGGCTGCGCGAGCGCGAGCCCCAGCCCGATCATTGCCGCGCCGCCCATGGCACCCCAGAGATAGAAGTTCGCGTCGTGGTCGCCGGCGGCGAAAAGGTCGTAGCCAGGGGTGCCGAGCCCGGCCACCACCAGCAGATCCGCCGGCCGGTCGGCCATCAGCGCGCGCACCGCCGCGCGCCGCTCCAACATCGCGCTCACTTCCACACCTTCCGCCCGATCAGCCGCTGCGACAGCAGCACCGCCACCGCCTGTGACGCGCCATAGGCCAGCGCGGCCGCCGCCTCCACCGTCTCGGCCGCGTCCTCGCCCCGCTCCACCCGCTGCACCGCCACCCCCATCGCTTCCAGCACGGTCGCGGTCGCGCGGCTCATCGGCACCTGCCACGGATTGAACTCGGCCCACTCGCCGCGCATGGTCACCAGCGTCAGGAACGGCGCGCCGCAGTTGCGGATCAGGCTCAGCATGTTGATGCAGTTGCCGACCCCGGAGGACTGCATCAGCAGCACCGCGCGCGCCCCACCGAGCCAGGCGCCGACACACGCAGCGACACCCTCCTCCTCGGTGGTGAGCGGCACCGCGCGCATCCGCGGATGCGCGTGCGCGCGCGTGATCAAGGTCGCGTGCCCGGCATCCGGGACGTAGTGCACCTGGGTGACGCCGGCGGCTTCGAGCGCGGCAAACACCTCGTCCTTCCAGGCGGCCGAGGCGGTATCGGCCGGGACTGCGTGATCCAAGGCGGTTCCTCCCTGCGAGGCCCGCAGCATTACCCCGGACGCCGCGAATGCCAACCCGGGCGGTGTTCGTCGCGGATGGTGTTGATCGTGGACGAACTAGGCTTTTTATCCTATAAGGACTGAAGTCCGGCGCGACCGCCCCCTCCCCGCCCGGAACGGAGCCGTCATGCCCGCCCGCCTGCTCGTCCTGCTCCTCCTCCCATCCCCCGTCCTCGCCCAGCAGGTCATCGTCGGCGGCTCGGCCGCGGCCGCCGCGCCCGAGGCGGCCTGGTTGGTCGGCGGCGGGATCGGCCTGATCCTCACCCTGCTCGCGACACTGATCATCCTGCTGCACCGCTCGATCCGCCGCTCGGCGGAGTGGTGCGGCGAGCCCCTGCCGGGTGCCAGCGCCGCCGACGTGCAGGAGGCGCGGCTCAGGGCCTTCGCGCTGGTGCACGGGATGCCGCTCGGCGTGCCGGAGGGGACGGTGCGCGCCTGTATCGGCCTGTTCATCATCATCCTCGGCGTCGCTGCGATCGTGTTCCAGCGCCAGCTCGGCCTCGGCACCACCGGCGAGCTCGCCGGGCTGCTCGGCACCGTGCTCGGCTTCTATTTCGGCACCCGCTCGACCTCCGGCGACCGCGAGGCCGCGCGCGAGGCGACCCGCACCGCGGCCGAGAAGACGGCCGAGGCGGCCTCTGCCCACCAGCGGGCGGACGCTGCGCTCGCGCGCGAGGGCGAGATCCGCGCCGAGGCCGCACACACGATCGAGTCGGACTCGAAGGCCCGCGCGACCCTCGCCAGCGCCGAGCGGATCGCCTCGAACGCGCGCACCATCGCCGAGGTGGTCGCCTCGGTGGCACCCGACCTGCCGCTCGCGCGCACGGCCGCACGCGTCACCACGCTCGCCGACACGGCGCTCACGGTGGTCAGGAGCACCGCCGCGGGCGCGGTCGACACCGGCGCGGTCGCCGAGGCGGCGAGCCGCGCCTCGTCGCTGGTCGCCGAGATCACCGGCGACGATCCGCTCGCCAAGCTCGTCTCCACCGCCACGGGTGGGCTCTCCGGCGCGCTTCGGGGAGCCACCGGACTGGTCGCAACGATCGGGGGTCCGCTCGGGCTGGCCGGCGCGGTGCTCATGGGCGCGGCCGGCGCGTTCCGGATCGGCACCGAGCACTACCGACGCTGGGTCGCGCGCGTACTCGACCGGCCCTACGGGCTCGATCTCTATCCGGAAGGGTTGTCGGATGCGGCGATGGCGCTCGCCGCGCTGGAGGTCGCGCCGATCTTCCGCCGCGTCTACGGCGAGACGATCCTGAGCCCCCGCGATCTCGCCGCCGCGCGCGCCCTGCTCGCGACCACGCTCCGCCCCGAGGCGGCGACGCTGATCCCGGCTGGCGACGGCGCGCTGCGCCCCGCGCCCGTCGGCGAGGGGGGCGCCTTCGCCACCACGACCGAGCTCGAGGAGGGCATCCAGCAGTTCCGCCGCGCGGTGCTCGAGCGGATCCTCGACCAGACCGACAGCGCGCCGGTGACCGTGCCCCTGCCGACCGGGCCGGTCGCCGTGCCGCAGGCGGCGCTCCGCGCCGCCGTCGATGCCGCGCGCGAGGACCCGGGCGGGGCGGCAGCGCTCGACCAGCTCGCCATGGCCGGCGCGAGGCTCGCGCACGAGCCGGGCGTGGACATCGCCGATTCGCTCGCCCGTGCCGCCAAGGAAACCACCTGATGCGCCCTGCCCTCGCCCTGGCCCTGCTGCTCGCCGCCTGCGGCACCGCGCGTGAGCTCGACCGGCTGAAGGATCTCAACGCCGCCGGCGACCTCGCCGCGATCGCGGCCACGCAGGTGGACTGCACCGGGCCGAACGATCCCGCCTGTCTGCAGGCGCGCGAGATCAAGGCGAATGCCTGCCTGCGCCTCGGCACGGCGGCCCTCGCACCGGGCTCGGGCCGCGCTGCGGAAGCGCCCGCGCAGTTCGACTGCGCGATCGCGAACTATCGCGTTGCCGTCGTCGCCGGGCCGCAGCCGCTGCCGGCCGCCGATCGTTCGCGGCTCGCGGCCGGCCATCTGCTGGCGCTGCGCGAGCGGCGCGACCAGGCGCGCAGCGCCGCCGAAGCGATTCCGCTGAACGCGGCGCTGGCGGAGGAGGCGGCACGCGCGCGCACCGCCGCGCCGGCATCTGCGCTCGGCTTCTACTACGGCGCCTCGGCGGCCCATGCGCGCGCCGCGCTCGGCCCCGAGACGGCGCTCGCGCGGTGCCCGCCGCTCGGCGAGGCGCAGCACCTGCTCACGCGCGCGCCGGCGCCGGATGCCGGCCTCGCCCCCGCTCTCGCTGCGCTCGCGCGCGCGGTCGGCACCGAGCGACGGAGATTCGCATGCCCCTGAACCGTTTCGTCGGCGTGCCACGCTACGAGCGCGCGCTGCGCCTCACCCTGCCCTACATGCGCGGCACCGACGTGCGCTCCGTACAGGCGCGGCTGATCGAGCGCGACCCAGAGGTGGCGCGCCTCGTCGGCGCCGCCGACGGGCTGTTCGGCCCGGCCACCGAGCGCGCGGTGATCGCGTTCCAGCGCCGCTACCGCGACCGCTACGGACTGGAGGTGGACGGCGTGGTCGGGCCGATGACCTGGGGCGCGCTGTTCGCGCCCGCGGAGACGGACGACGGCGAGGTGAAGCACGTTGTGGCACTGACCGCGCACACCGCCTCCACCGCCGCGGTGCTGCGCGACGCGCTGCCGCAGATCACGCGGCCGCATCGCGTGTTCACCGACAGCGTCGCCTGGGCGCTCACCCGCGAGGGCGTCGCGATCGACGGCGCGCCCCCCGCCGGCACGCCGGGCGAGCCGCGCACCATCCGCGCGCTGCTCGCGCACCGCGTGGTGGGCCCGGCGATCCTGCAGGTCGCCGCCGAGGAGGGCGTGCCGGTGGAACTCGTGCTCGCGACCATCGCCACCGAGTCCGCCGGCGGCCGGCGCTCGGTCGATGACGCGATCGGCGCGCGCCGCGAGGAACCGGGATATGTCTCCGACGAGGCGACACCCCACCGCGTCTCGGTCGGGCTCACCCAGACGCTGATCAGCACCGCGCGCGAGGTGATGAAGGACCCGACGATCGGCGATGCTTGGTTGCGCGTGCCCGAGAACGCGATCCGCGCCGGCGTCGGCTATATCCGCCGCCAGGCGCCGCGCACGCGGCTCGATCCGCCCGTGGTCGCCTGCGCCTACAACGCGGGCGATGTCTACTACCAGGGCGGAACGGCCAACCGCTGGAAGATGCGCCAGTATCCGATCGGCACCGGCGCGCATGCGGATCGGTTCGTGGCCTTCCTCAACGATGCGATGCGCGTGATCCGCACCGATCGCGTCGCGCTCGGGGCCGCGCCGGCCTTCGCCCTGCTGCTCGAACGCGTGGCGGCCTGATGCAGCCGTTCAGGGCTCGCCGCGCACGACCCCGTCGCGGATGAACACCCGGAACGGCGTGGTGCCGGAGGCGTCGCTCTCCAGCGAGCGCCAGCGCCCATTGGTGCAGAGAACGCCGCCCTGCACCGGCACGGCATCGAACACCACCTCGTTGCGATGCACCGTGCCGTCCGGCTCGACGGCCTGGAACGCGGTGGTGCAGCGATCTCCCGTCACCACCGGCCGGTAGCCCTCGATCATCACCCCGCCGCCGCCCGTGCTCGGGAAGCGCGGCTGCACCTCCGGCCACGCGCCATAGTCCTCGCTCGCTGTCGCGCCCCACGGGAGCACCAGGAGAGCCAGCAGCATCCGTTGCATCGCGCATCCTCCATCCGTCGTGGCAGGACTACGCGCGACCGGCACGATCGGATGCAGCCTCATGCCGGCCTGCCGAAGGTTTCACCCTCGGCGGGCCGGCATGAAGGGGTTGTCTCGCGCGTGGCCGCCCCGCCAGCCCCACGCGCGATACCCGGCTGCCAAAGGTCAAACCTTTGGCAGCCGGGTATCAGGCGGCGATCCCCTGCACGCCCTTGGTGGTGCTGTACTCGAAGTGCAGCGCCTGGTCGGGGAAGACGAGCGGGTGGATCGCGTGCGCGGCCATCGCCGCCTCGCTGAACCCCTGGAGGATCAGCTTCAGCTTGCCCGGGTAGGTCGCGATGTCGCCGATCGCGAACACGCCCGGCACGTTGGTGGCGCAGGTCGCGGGATCGATGCGGACATGCGTGCGATCGAGTGCCAGGCCCCACTCGGCGATCGGCCCCAGCTCCATCGCGAGGCCGAAGAAGCAGAGCAGCGCATCCGCGGGCAGCGAGCGCACCTCCCCCTTCAGCGTCGCGACCTCCACCGCCTCCAGCACGCCGCGCGTGCCGCGCAGCCCGTGCAGCTGGTACGGCACCACCATCGCCACCTTGCCGTCCGCCGCCAGCGCCTCCAGGCGCACGACACTCTCCGGCGCGGCGCGGAACTTCGCGCGCCGGTGCACCACCTGCACCGCCGCCGCGACCTCGGCGAGACTGACCGCCCAGTCGACCGCGGAATCGCCGCCGCCCGCGATCACCACGCGCTTGCCACGGAATTCCTCGCGCCGCTGCACGGCGTAGAACACCGAGCGTCCCTCGAACGCCTCGATCCCATCGAGCGGCGGGCGATTGGGCCCGAACGCGCCGGCGCCGGCGGCGATCACCACCGCCCTGGCCAGGATCGCGTCGCCCGCCGAGGTGCCGACCCTGAGCCGCCCGTCAGGCTCGCGCGCGAGGCGCACCACCTGCCGCCCGAGCCGGTAGTCAGGCCGGAACGGGGCCGCCTGCGCGATCAGCGCCTCGATCAGGCCGGAGGCGCTGATGGAAGGATGGGCGGGGATGTCGTAGATCGGCTTCTCGGGGTAGAGCGCGATGCATTGCCCGCCGATCGCATCCAGCGCATCCACCACCACGCAGCGCATCCTGAGCATGCCGCACTCGAACACCTGGAACAGGCCGACCGGCCCCGCCCCCACGATGCACACATCGGTCTCGGTCGGCGCGGCCATTCTCGTCTCCTGCGTCACGGCCTGCCATAGATACGCCCCGCCCCCCGTCGCGCAAGCGCGGCCGGGCTGGCAGACTTCGCCGGCGATGCCATGACCATCACCGAGTCGATCACGCTCGCCCTGCCCGACGAGGCTGCGACCGCGCGCCTCGCGCAGGCGGTCGCGCGGCTCGCGCGTCCGGGCGATGCGATCCTGCTCGCCGGCCCCTACGGCGCCGGCAAGACGGCGTTCGCGCGCGCCTTCCTGCGCGCCGCCACGGTCGATCCGGATCTGGTGGTGCCGAGCCCCTCCTTCACCCTCGTGCAGACCTATGCGCTGCCGACCGGCGTCGAGGTCTGGCACTACGATCTCTGGCGCGTCGCCGGCGCGGACGAGCTCGCCGAGCTCGGCTGGGACGAGGCGCGCGCGGGGATCGCCCTGGTCGAGTGGCCGGAGCGGCTCGGCGGCCTCGCGCCGTCAGATGCGCTGACGGTCGCGCTTGCGCCGGTGCCGTACGATCCCGACGCGCGCGTCGCGACGCTGTCGGGCTGGCCCGACCGGCTCGCGGAGCTTGGCGCATGACGCCCGAGGACTTCCTCGCCGCGCACGGCTTCGGCGCGGCCGAGCGCGTGACGCTGCCGGCCGATGCCTCGTTCCGCCGCTACGAGCGGCTGGTCGGGGGGCCGGTGTCGGCACTGCTGATGCTCTGCCCACCCGGCCGAGAGCCGATCGCCCCCTTCCTGCATATCGCCGCGCATCTGCGCGGGCTCGGTCTGTCGGCGCCGGAGGTCTATGTCGTCGACGAGACGGCCGGACTGGCGCTGATCGAGGACCTGGGCGAGGACACCTTCACCGCGCTGCTCGCGCGCGGCGAGAACGAGACCACGCTCTATGTGCTGGCGGCCGAGACGCTCGCGGCCCTGCACCGTCACGCAGCGCCCGAGGGCCTTCCCGCATGGGATGTGGACACGATGGCGAGCGCCGCCGCCGCGACGCTGCTCGACTGGTGGTGGCCAGCCGCGTTCGGTGCGCCGCCGGACCAGCGCGTGCGGGCGGGCTTCGCCGAGGCCGCGCGCGCCACACTCGCGCCCTTCGCCGATGATCCGCCCGTGCTCGTGCACCGCGACTTCCATGTCGACAACCTGCTGCGGCTCGACCGCGCGGGCGCCGCCGCCTGCGGCCTCCTGGACTTCCAGGACGCCGGCGCCGGCCATCCCGCCTATGACGTGATGAGCCTGCTCGAGGATGCGCGGCGCGACATCGATCCCGCCGTGCGGCGCGCCGCCCTCGCGCGCTATCTCGACGCCGCGCGCGTGGCCGACCGCGCGCGCTTCCTCGCTGCCTTCGCCGCGCACGGCGCGCTGCGGCACGCCCGCGTCGCTGCGCTCTGGACCCGGCTCGCGCGCCGCGACGGCAAGCGGCACTACCTCGCCCACGCGCCGCGTACCTGGCGGATGCTTGACCGCGCGCTCGCCCATCCCGCCTGCGCGCCTATCGCCGCCTGGTTCGACGACACCATCCCGCGCGGGCTCCGCCGCGCCCCCGAGGAGCATGCCGCATGAGCCTCTCGCCGAAGCGCGGCATGGTGCTCGCCGCAGGGCTCGCGACGCGGATGCGCCCGCTCACCGACACCACCGCCAAGCCGCTGCTGCATGTCGCCGGTCGCTCGCTGCTCGACCGCGCGCTCGATCACCTGGCGGATGCCGGGGTGGAGCGCGTCGTCGTCAACACCCACTGGCACGCGGACGCCGTGCACGAAGCACTCGCTGCGCGCGGCCGGCCGGCGGTGATCGAAAGCCACGAGGAGACGCTGCTCGACACGGGCGGCGGCGTCGTGCGCGCGCTGCCTCATCTCGGCGAGGCACCGTTCTATGTCGTCAACGGCGACGCGTTCTGGCTCGACGGCGCGCGGCCCGCGCTCGCCCGCCTCGCCGATGCGTTCGATCCCGACACCACCGACGCGGTGCTCCTGGTGCATCGCGCCTCGCATCTGCCCTACTACGCCGGGCGCGGCGACTTCGCGGTCGATCCCTGGGGACGCGTGCGACGGCCGAAGGAGAAGGAGATCGTTCCCTATCTCTATGCCGGTGTGCAGCTCGTTGCACCCGCGCTGTTCGCCGCGGTACCCGAAGGTCCGTTCAGCACCAACCTCCTGTGGAACCGCGCGATCGCGGCTGACCGGCTGCGCGCGGTGGTGCATGACGGCATCTGGCTGCACCTCTCCACGCCCGAGGACCTGACCGAGGCCGAGGAGACGCTGCGCGGGCGCACATCCGTCTTCGCCTATGCCCGCTGACGCGTTCGCGCATCCGAACCCGCGCGTCTTCACGATCGCGCCCGACCGGCCGTTCCTCGACGATCTCGCTGGCGGGATTCTCGCGCTCGCGGGCGACGATCCGCTGGCGCTCGCGCGCATCACGGTTCTCCTGCCGACCCGGCGCGCCGGTCGCGGTCTCGCCGACGCCATGCTGCGCCTCACCGGCGGGCGGCCCGCACTGCTGCCGCGCATCCACCCGATCGGCGATCTGCCCGACGAGGCGCTGGCGCTGTCGGGCGCGCTCGATGCCTCGCCCGCCGTGTCGCCGCTCGCGCGCCGCGCCGCGCTCGCCCGCCTCGTCGCGGCCTTCGAGCCCGACCTGCCGCTCGACCGCGCCTGGCGGCTCGCCGAGGAGCTGGGCGCGCTGTTCGACGAGATGGCGACCGAGGATGTCGATCCGGCGAAGCTGCGCACGCTGGTGCCCGATCGTTTCGCCGAGCATTGGCAGCGCACGCTGACGTTCCTCGACATCGTCACCGGCGCCTGGCCCGACGAACTTCGCGAGCGCGGCGAGAGCGATCCGGCCGAACGGCGCGTGCGGCTGCTGCGCGCGCAGGCGGACGCGTGGCGCACACACCCGCCCGACGCGCCGGTGATCGCCGCCGGCTCGACCGGCTCGATCCCCGCGGTCGCCGAACTGCTCGGCGTGATCGCGGCGCTGCCGAAGGGTGCCGTGGTGCTGCCCGGGCTCGACCAGCGCCTGCCCGATGCGCTGTGGGACAGGCTGCCCGATACCCACCCGCAGGCCGGGCTCGCGCGCCTGCTGCGCGGACTCGCGATCCCGCGCGAGGCGGTGCGTGCCTGGCCCGCCCGTGCCGAAGCCGCACCGATCCCCGACCGCAGCGAGCTTGCCGCCGCGATCATGGCGCCGCCCGAGGGGCTGGAGGCATGGCGGCGACGCGACCCGGATCGCTGGCGCGCGGCCCTCGTCGGTCTCGCGCGTGTCGATGCGGCCGATCCGCACGAGGAGGCGATGGTCGCGGCGCTGGCGGTGCGGCGCGCGCTGGAGACGCCGGGACACACGGTGGCCGTGGTCACGCCCGACCGCTTCCTCGCCCGCCGCATCGCCACCGAGCTCGGCCGGTTCGGCGTGCGTGCCGACGACTCCGGCGGCGAACCGCTGACCAACACGCCCGCCGGCACCTTCATCCGCCTGCTCGCCGCCGCGGTCGCGGAGCACCTCGCGCCGGTGACGCTGCTTGCGCTGCTCAAGCATCCGCTCGCCGCCGCCGGCGAGGTGCCGTCGCGGTTCCGGCTGGAGGCGCGCGCGCTGGAGCGCACCGCGCTGCGCGGGCCTCGACCGGCGCCCGGGCTCGACGGGCTTGCCGCTGCGATCGAGAGCGCGCGCGGCTTTCCACCGCGCGGGGCGGATTTCAACGCCGCGACACGCTGCCTCGATCGCATCCGGCCGATCCTCGCCCCTGTGCTCGCGCTCGTCGAGCAGCGATCCGTTCCACTCGGCGATCTTCTGGAGGCGCATCTCCGCGCGGCGGAACGGCTCGCCGACACGCCCGAGGTCCCCGGCCCGTTCCGCCTTTGGGCGCGCGAGGACGGCGAGGCGCTGGCGCGCCATCTCGCCGAGCTCGCCTTCGCGGTCGAGAGCCTGCCGCCCGTCACGCCGCGCCAGTTCCCCGCCTTGCTCGAGCCGATGCTGGAAGGCCCGGTGGTGCGGCTGCGCCGCGTCGAGGCGGAGCATCCGCGCGTGGCGATCCTCGGCGCGCTGGAGGCGCGGCTGCAACGCGCCGACCTGATCGTGCTCGCCGGCCTGAACGAGGCCACATGGCCCGCGGCCGCCGAGCCGGGCCCATGGCTGTCGCGGCCGATGCGCGAGGAGATGGGCCTGCCCTCGCCCGAACGGCGCATCGGCCAGGCGGCGCACGACGTCGCGCAGCTGCTCTGTGCCGGCGCCGAGGTGCTGCTGACGCGCAGCCGCCGCGCCGAAGGGGCACCCACCGTGCCGTCGCGCTGGCTGTCACGGCTCGCCGCCTTCCTGCACGGACAGTTCGGCGACGAGGCGGAGCGACTGCTCCGCCCGCCGGAGGACTACGCCGCGATCGCGCGCGTGCTCGACGATCCGGGCGCGCCGATGCCGGCACCGCGTCCGGCGCCGCGCCCGCCGCTCGTTGCGCGGCCGCGACGTCTGTCCGTCACCGAGATCGCGACCTGGATCGCCGACCCCTACGCGCTCTATGCGCGCCGTGTGCTCGGCATCGAGCCGCTGGAGCCGATCGACGACGAGGCGGATGCGGGCGATTTCGGCGATATCGTGCATGGCGGCATCGCCGATGTGCTGCGCGCCACGAGGCTTGCCTGGCCGGCGCGTGCGGACGCCGAGCGGATGCTGATCGACGCGTTCCTGCGCCGGCTCGACCGGCGCGGCGCGCGACCGGCGCAGGCGGCGCTGTGGCGGCCGCGGCTTGCGCGCATCGCCGCCTTCGTCGCCGAAACGGAAGAGGTCCGGCGCGCGAACGCGCCGCTGCGGGGCCTGTTCGCCGAGGTGAAGACCGAGCACGCGATCGGCGGCCTGCCGGGCGGGCCGCTGCTGCTGGTTGCGAAGGCGGACCGGATCGAGCAGCGCGACGGGCGTCTCTCGGTGCTCGACTACAAGACCGGCACGGTGCCGAAGGATGCGCAGGTGACGTCAGGCACCCAGCCGCAGCTCACGCTGGAGGCAGCACTCGCCGCGCGCAGCGCGTTCGACGGCATCCCGGCGCTGCCGCCGGGCGAACTCGCCTACTGGCATCTCTCCGGCGGCTATGTCGCGGGTGCCGAGCATCCGCGCTGTGCCGGCGAGGAGGCCGCCGCAACGGAGGCCGCCTGGACCGGGTTGCTGCGCCGGCTGCACGCCTTCGACGATCCGGCGACGCCCTACATGGCGCGTCCGCACCCGCGGCTGGAGATGTTCCGCTCGCCCTACGCGGTGCTCGCGCGCGTCGACGAGTGGTCGGCGGGGCAGAGCGCCGAGTGAGCGCGCCGACCCCCGAGCAGCGGAAGGCGGCCGATCCGCGCGCCTCGTCCTGGGTCTCGGCCTCGGCCGGGTCGGGCAAGACCCGGCTGCTGGTCGATCGCGTGCTCAGGCTGATGCTGGCCGGGAACGATCCGGCGCACATCCTCTGCCTCACCTTCACCCGCGCGGCGGCGGCCGAAATGGCGACGCGCTTGCAGGCGCGGCTCGGCGACTGGGCGACGCTGCCGGACGCGGCGCTGGATGCCGAGATCGAGGCGCTCGCGGGGGCGCGGCCCGACAAGGACACGCGCGACCGTGCGCGGGCCCTGTTCGCGCGCGTGCTTGACCTGCCGGGCGGGATGAAGATCGCGACCATCCATGCCTTCTGTCAGGGGCTGCTGCGCCGCTTTCCGCTCGAGGCGCGCATCCCGCCGCAATTCGCGCTGGTCGAGGAGGCGGAGGCGCGCGGGCTGCTCGAACAGGCGCGCGAGTCCGCACTCGCCGAGGCGCCGCTGACGCAGGCAGGCGAGCAGGCGGTGGCGCGGCTCGCGGCGCTCACCGATCCGGGCCGGCTCGGCGAGGCGATCCGTGCCGTGCTGCCCGCGCGCGGACGGCCCGGGCTCGCCGCGATCGGCAACAGCCCCGACGGCGTGGCCGCGGCGCAGCGGCGCGTGCTCGGGCTCGACATCGACGACACGGAGGCGTCGGTGCTCGCCGCGGCGTGCGACCCGCCGGCGGCAGTCACGGACGCGCTCGCGCGGCTCGCCGCGGCGTGGATCGGCGCGAACGGCGCGCAGGAGGAGAGCGGGCACGGCGTGCGTGCCTGGCTCGCCGCCGATGCGGCCGCGCGCGCGGCGCGATGGGACGCGTACCGGCTGCTGTTCCTGACCACCACCGGCGCGCCGCGCGCCGAGAAGACCGTCGCACCCAGGACGGTGCAGTCGCTCTGCGCCGACGCCTTCGCGATCGCCTCGGCCGAGGCCGAGCGCGTGCTGGAGGTCGACCGCCGGCTGCGCGCGGTGCGGCTCGCCGAGGCCTCGGCTGCGCTGGCGCGCGTCGGCCTGCCGGTGATCGAGCGCTACCGCGCGGCAAAGGACGCGCGTGCGGCGCTCGACTACGACGACCTGATCGCCCGCGCCCGCCGCCTGCTCGAAACCCAGGGCGCGGTGGAGTGGGTGCACTACAAGCTCGATGCGGGGCTCGATCACGTGCTGCTCGACGAGGCGCAGGACACCAACCCGGACCAGTGGGCGGTCGTCGGCGCGCTGACCGAGGAGTTCTTCACCGGGCTCGGCGCGCGACCGGGGCCGCGCACCATGTTCGCGGTCGGCGACGACAAGCAGTCGATCTACGGCTTCCAGGGTGCCGATCCGCGGGCCTTCGTGGACTGGAAGTCGGTGTTCGAGCGCCGCGCGCACGACGCGCGCGCACGCTGGCAGCCCGAGAGCCTGACGCTCTCCTTCCGCTCGGTCGCCCCGGTGCTGGCGCTCACCGACGCCGTGTTCGCGGGCGACGCCGGGCGCGGCGTGTCCCTCGCCGGCAGGACGATCGCGCACCGCGCCGCGCGCGAGGGCCATGCGGGATCGGTCGAGCTCTGGCCGCTCGTGTCGGGCAGCGAGGTGCCGGAGCCGGAAGCCTGGGACCCGGTGACCGAGGCCGTGGACCTGCCCGACCCCGCGCAGCGCCTGGCGGTGGCGATCGCGCGGCGCATCAAGTCCTGGATCGGCCGCGAGGAGCTGCCGGCGCGCGCACGCCGCATCCGCGCCGGCGACGTGATGATCCTGGTGCGGCGGCGCGACGCCTTCGTCGCCAAGCTGGTGCGCGAGCTGAAGCGCGAGCAGGTGGCGGTCGCGGGCCTCGATCGCCTCACCCTCGCCGACAGCCTGCCGGTGCAGGACATCCTCGCCCTCTGCCGCACCGCCGTGCAGCCGGAGGACGATCTCTCGCTCGCCGAGGTGCTGCGCGGCCCGTTCTGCGACGTCGACGAGGAGAGCCTGTTCGCGCTCGCGCGCGACCGCGACGACGTCGCGCGGCTGCGCCCCTCCACGCTGTGGTCCGCGCTGCGCGATCGGCGCGCCGAGCGGCGCGAGTGGGAGCACGCCGCGTCGCTGATCGAGGAGATCGCCGCACGCGCCGACTACGACCGCCCCTACGACGTGCTCGCGCATCTGCTCGGCGAGAAGCGCGGACGGTGGCGGCTCAGGCGCCGGCTCGGCCCGGATGCTGCCGATCCGATCGAGGAACTGCTCGCCCAGGCGCTGCACTACGAGCAGCTGGCGCCGCCGAGCATGCAGGGCTTCATCCACTGGATCGAGCGCAGCGGGCTGGAGGTGAAGCGCGAGCAGGAGGGGGCGGGCGATGCGGTGCGCGTGATGACGGTGCACGCGGCCAAGGGGTTGCAGGCGCCGATCGTGATCCTGCCCGACACGGTGCGCCCGCCGCCGATGCAGGACACGGTACTGTGGGCGACCGACACCATCGACGACGCGCATCTTGTGCCGCTGTGGGCGCCGCGCGCCGCGCTGCGCGATCCCGTGTTCGACGACCTGCTCGCGGCCGAGAAGACGCACCAGGATGCCGAGTACCGCCGCCTTCTCTATGTCGCGCTGACCCGCGCGGAGGACCGGCTGATCGTCTGCGGCTGGTACGGCGTGCGCGGCCCGGGCAACGGAAGCTGGTACAGGCTGGTCGAGGCGGGGTTCCGTGCGCTCCCCGATGCGGCGCCCTTCCCGTTCGACAGCCGGGGCAGCGACTGGGCGGGCGCCCAGGGCTGGGAGGGCGAGGGTTGGCGGCTCGAAGCGCCGCAGGAGCGCCCGCCCGCCCCCGACCGGCGCGAGGCCGAGCCGCCGGCCCTGATCCGCCCGCCCCTTTGGGCCGAGACCCAAGCCCCTGCCGAGGCGCCCTCGCCGCGCCCCATCCGCCCCTCGCGCGAGGATGGCGAGGAGCCGCCGGTCGCCCCGCCGGTCGCGGCCGGCGATCGCGGCGGGCGGCGCTTCCGCCGCGGGATCATCGTCCACGCGCTGTTGCAGCACCTTCCCGATCGGCCCCCGGCTGACCGGCGAGCCGCCGCGCAGCGCTTCCTCGCCGGCCAGGAAGTCACCCCCGGCGAGGCGGCGGCGATCGCGGCCGAGACGCTGGCGATCCTCGACGACCCGGCCTTCGCGCCGCTCTTCACCCCCGGCAGCCTGGCCGAGGCGCCGATCATCGGCCGGATCGGCGCGCGCGCGGTCAACGGCACCGTGGACCGGCTGGCGGTCACGGACGAGGCGGTGCTGATCGCCGACTACAAGACCAACCGCCCGCCGCCCGAGCGGGTCGAGGACGTGGCCCCGCTCTATCTGCGCCAGATGGCGGCGTATCGGGCCGTGCTGCGCGCGGTGTTCCCTGGCCACCCCGTGCGTTGCGCCCTTGTCTGGACCTATGCCGGACGGCTGATGCCCCTGCCCGACCGCGCGCTCGACGCCCACGCGCCGGATGCAGGGGAGGGCTGACCGATCCCCCCGCTTGGACGGCCGGCGCCGTGTCACGATATGCTGGCCAGTCGTGCAACTCTCGGGAGCCAGCGCATGAGCGCGAACACCAAGTCCGTCTCCGATCAGAGCTTTGAGACCGACGTCCTGAAGGCCCAGGGCCCCGTGCTGGTCGATTTCTGGGCCGAGTGGTGCGGCCCCTGCAAGGCGATCGCCCCCGCGCTCGAGGACATCGCCAAGACCTACGAGGGCAAGCTCACGATCGCCAAGGTGAACATCGACGAGAACCCGGTGACGCCGAACCGCTTCGCCGTGCGCGGCATCCCGACCCTGATGCTGTTCAAGGGCGGCCAGGCGATCGCGACCAAGGTGGGCGCCGACAGCAAGAGCAACCTCTCCGCCTGGGTCGAACAGAACATCTGACACACGGGGACGCGAGCAGGGGTTTTCCCGCTCCGCCCGCACCGCCACCTCCCCGACGGTCCAACCGTCGGGGAGGTTTCTCATGAGAGCCCTGCTGTTCGCCGCCGCCGGACTCGTGCTGGCCGGCCCGCTCGCCGCGCAGGAGGTGGTGCGCACCGAGCGTGCCGCGTTCCGGATCGCCCCCGTGGCGCAAGGGCTGGAGCACCCCTGGGGACTCGCGTTCCTGCCGAACGGGTGGATGCTGGTGACTGAACGCCCCGGCCGGGTACGGCTGGTCGGTGCGGACGGCCGGCTCTCGGCGCCGCTGGGCGGCCTGCCCGAGACGGTGGCGCGCAGCCAGGGCGGCATGCTCGACATCGCGCTGCACCCCGAATTCGCGCAGAACGGCCTCGTCTATCTGTGCCAGGTGCAGGCCGGCGAGGGCGGATTCTCCTCGACGCTGGTGCGCGCGCGCTTCGCCGAGAGCCGGTTCGAGGGTGCGGAGACGCTGTTCGCCGCCGAGCCGCGCGCGACCACCGGGCAGCATTTCGGCTGCCGCCTCGCCTTCGGCCCGGACGGCATGATCTACATGGGGCTCGGCGATCGCGGCCGGATGGACCGCTCGCAGGACCTCGCCGACCACAACGGCTCGCTCTTGCGCCTCACCCCGGATGGCCGCGTGCCGCCGGACAACCCCTTCGTCGGGCGCACTGACGCGCGGCCCGAGATCTGGTCCTGGGGTCATCGCAACATCCAGGGCCTCGCCGTGCGGCCGGGCACGGGGCAGGTCTGGCTGCACGAGCACGGGCCGCAGGGTGGCGACGAGGTGAACCTGATCAAGCGTGGCGCGAATTACGGCTGGCCGCGCGTCACCCACGGCGTCAACTACGGCGGCGGGCAGATCACGCCGCACACCGCGCTGCCCGGCATGGAGGACCCCGTGCATGTCTGGACGCCCTCGATCGCGCCCTCGGGCATGGCGTTCTACGAGGGCGACGCGTTCCCCGGCTGGCGCGGCAACATCCTGGTCGGCGCGCTGCGCTCGCGCCTGCTGGTGCGGCTGACGCTGGAGGGTGACCGGGTGGTGGCGGAGGAGCGCATCCCCACCTTCGGCGAGCGCATCCGCGACGTCCGGGTCGGGCCGGACGGGCGGGTCTATCTGCTGACCGACGATTCGCGCGGCGCGATCTGGCGGCTTGACCCGGCATGACGGCGACGGTCGAGACGCATCTGTTCGCCGCACCCGCGGGGGGCGTGCCGAACAACCCGGACCTGCCGCTGCTGGTCTATCGCGGCGTGCTGGCCGAGGCCGAGCGGTCGGCCGCCGCGATGCGCGCGCTCGCCGGCGCGCGCGGCTGGCACGGGTTCTGGCAGGGCGGGGTCTATCCGTTCCACCACTTCCACGCCGACGCGCACGAGGCGCTCGGCGTGATCGCGGGCCGGGCGCGCGTGCAGTTCGGCGGCGATGGCGGGGCGAAGGTCGAGCTCGCCGCCGGCGATGTGGTGCTGATCCCCGCCGGGGTCGGCCATTGCGCGCTCGGGGGCAGCGCGGATTTCGCCTGCGTCGGCTTCTATCCGCCGGGCGCCGAGCCGGATCTGGAGCGCGACGAGGCCCCGCCGGAAGATGCCGCTGCGCGGGTCGGCGCCGTGCCCCTGCCCGCGACCGATCCGCTGTTCGGCGAGGACGGGCCGCTGGTGCGGCTCTGGCGCGCGCGGGTCAGTCCGGCGTGAGGTCGCGCTCCCAGGTCTCGGAGACGAGGTCCTGGCCGAAGCTCGTGTGCGGTTCGCGCGCGGTGCAGACGAAGCCGGCCGCCTCGTAGATCCGCCGCGCCGCCACCAGCACGTCGTTGGTCCAGAGCGTCATGCGCGTGTAGCCGGCCGCACGCGCGAAGCCCATCGCGTGCTCGACCAGGCGTTTGCCGATCCCCAGGCCGCGCGCCTCCGGCTCGACCAGCAGCAGGCGGAGCTTGGCGGTGCGCGCGTCCTGGCGCACCACGAACACGGAGCCCACCGGTGCGCCGCGGCACTCGGCGATCCAGCCGCCCTCGCGCGCGGGGTCGTGGGCGCGCAGGAAGGCCGCGACGATCTCGGCGACCAGCGCCTCGAACTCGGCGTTCCAGCCGTACTCCCGGGCGTAGAGCCGGCCATGGCTCTCCACCACCCAGCCGCCGTCGCCCGGGCCGAGCGGCCGGATCAGCCAGGGCGCGGGGGCGTCCGGGTCGAGCAGGGTCTCGATCGTGCGCATCGCCGCGACCAGGCGACGGCGCGCCGGCTCCGGCAGGGCGCCGAGCAGGCCGCGCACCTGGCCGCGCGAGGCCGCGTCGAGCCCGGCGAAGGCGTCGCGTCCTGCTGCGGTGAGCCGCAGCGCGGCGCGGCGCCCGTCCTGCGGGACCGGCGCGCGCACCACCAGCCCGTCGGACTGCAAGCGGGTGAGGATGCGGCTGAGATAGCCGGGATCGAGGTCGAGCCGACGCGCCAGCGAGCTCGCCCCTTGGTCCGGCGCCTGGGCGAGCTCGTAGAGCACGCGCGCCTCGGTCAGCGCATAGGGGCTGTCGAGCAGGCCCTCGCGCAGCACGCCGAGGCGGGCGGTGTAGAAGCGGGTGAAGCGGCGGAAAGCGGCGATCTGGCGATCGAGCGGGGTATCGAGCGATCCGTCCATGTGTGCGTCCCGATTAAGGCAATCACTTTGTTGCTTGAGGCAAGCATCACTCGGGAACGGTCGCGGCGCAAGCCGGCACGCAGGGGGCGGGCCCCGGGGTGTGGGGGGGGGCGGCCCCACGCCCGCCCCCCGCGCGTCATGGTCAGCGGACGGTGTCGTCGATGCGCCCGGCCACGGCGGTCTCCCGGTCGGGGGTCACGCCGATCCGCATGGCCTCGGCCGCGTTGAACGCGCCGGGCTCCTCGCCGGTGGCGGCGACATGGCCGCCACCCCAGAGCGGGCTCGCGGCCGAGAGATCGAACCCGCCACCGCTCTCGCCGGAGATCGGGCCGGTGAACCCGCCATGATAGGTCGCCGTCATCGACCCGTCATGCGGCTGCTCGCTCGGACCCTCGGCCAGAGCGGCAGTCGTGGACACCAGCAGGGTGATGGCGGCGGCAATCGCACCGTACCTCATGAGCGTTCTCCTTCGCTGCCTCGCGGCGCTGCCGCGGGGTGCCGCGTTGCAAGGCCGCGGCGGTTGCCCCGGGCGCTCGCCCGCCTGCATCGGTCGGACCGAGATGCGTCGTAACGGAACCTGTCGCGACGCGAACGGTCCGGCGGCAGGATGACCGCGTCCGGAGCAGCGGTGCGGGGAGGCTGATCCGACATTCCCTCGCGCTGCCGAGGAGCAGACTGTCCGATGCGATCGGCGCCCGCTGTGCGCTCCGGCACAGGTCGTCAAAGAAGTGGAACGGAACCGGGAGTTCGCCGGGCCGCGGCCACCGGTTACATGCGCGGGACGGATAGCGGCAATCGGCGCGCCGACGCATCCGATCGCCGAGCTGCGGCGAAGTCCTGGCATCGCCCGCTGAAGGGCGCCCGTCGGGACGGTCCCGCCGGGCCGTTCCAGGAAAGAACCAGGCCATGACCAAGACGCTCTTCGCCGCCCTTGCCGCGCTCGCCATCGCCGCCTCGCCTGCGCTCGCCAGCGAGCAGCCGCATGACGGCGCCGTGCACCCGACCTTCACCGGCGGCTTCACCGGCCCCACCTCCGGCGAGGCGGGCGGCGGCTTCGACCTGTCGCGCTCGATGCCGCTCTACAGCGGCGGGCAGATGATGAACCAGAACAGCGCCGAGGGCGGCAGCAGCTTCGATGCCATGCTCGCGACCAAGGTCGGCCGCGGCATCTCGGCCAGCAGGATCCGCGGCTGAGGTCGGCCCTGCCCCCTGCCCCGGCGTCGCGCCCGCGACGCCGGGCTCAGCCGTTCTCGCGCAGCACCACGCCGGCAAGGTAGAGGCTGCCGCAGATCAGAACGTTTCCGGGACGCTCCGTGGACGCGACAATCGCGGCGAGCGCGTCGGCGATGCGCGGGCCGATCCGCGCCGCGCCCCCGGAGGCGGCGACGATCTCCTCGGGCGAGCGCGCGAGGTGCTGCTCCGGTTCCGCGACCGCCCAGACGCTCGCCGCGTGCGGCAGGATCGGCGCCAGAAACCCTTCCGCTCCCTTGCCCTTCTTCATCCCCACGATCACGTGCCAGGGCCGGTCCGTCACGGTCGCGAGATGGATCCCGAGCGCGCGTCCGGCATCCGGGTTGTGCCCGCCATCCAGGGTCAGCGACCATCCCGGCGGCAGCATCGCCGCCAGCTTCCCGCGCGTCAGGCGTTGCAGCCGCGCCAGCCATTCCGCTGTCGTGAGGCCCGTGGCGATCGCCGCGGCGCCGATCCGCGAATCGGCGAGCGCGCGCACGGCCGCGACCGCGATCCCGGCATTGTCGTGCTGGTGGATGCCCGCGAGCGACGGCGCGGGCAGGTCCAGCGTACCGGCGCGGTCCTCGTAGCGCAGGCCCTGGCCCGCTCGGGCGATCGTCCAGTCGCGGCCGCGCGCGGCGAGCGGCGCGCCGACCGCGTCCGCGCGGGCGGCGATCACCCCGAGCGCGCGCGCGTCCTGCGCGCCGGTGACCGCAGTCACGCCGGACTTCAGGATGCCGGCCTTCTCGAACGCGATCGCCTCGATCGTGTCGCCGAGGAACTCCATGTGATCCATCGAGATCGACGTGATCGCGCAGGCGGCGGGACGCTCGACCACGTTGGTGGCGTCGAGCCGCCCGCCGAGCCCGACCTCCAGCACCAGCAGATCGGCCGGCGTCCCGGCGAACAGCAGGAACGCGGCCGCGGTCGCGATCTCGAACACGGTGATCGGGTCCTCGCCGTTCGCGCGCTCGCACGCCTCGAGCGCCTCAGTCAGCGCGGCGTCGTCCACCAGCCGCCCGGCCAGCCTGATCCGCTCATGGAACGTCACCAGATGCGGCGAGGTATAGACATGCACCGGCATCCCCGCCGCCTCGCCGATCGCGCGCAGGAACGCGCAGACCGAACCCTTGCCGTTCGTGCCGGCGACGTGGATCACCGGCGGCAGGCGCCGCTCCGGGTGGCCGAGCCGGGCGAGCAGACGCTCGATCCGGCCCAGGCTGAGGTCGATCAGCTTCGGGTGCAGCCGCGCGAGGCGCTGCATCACCGACTCGGCGGGGCTCATGGTCGGGTCAGGGCGTGGGGATGGCGGGCAGCTCGATCACCTCGGCCGAGGGACGCTCGGCCTCGATGCGTCGCGCATCAGTGAGCAGGCCGATCAGGCGCGCGAGCGTGGCCTTCATCTCGCCGCGCTTGACCACGGCATCGACCATGCCGTGCTCGTGCAGGTACTCCGCGCGCTGGAACCCGTCGGGCAGCTTCTCGCGCACGGTCTGCTCGATCACGCGGGCACCCGCGAAGCCGATCAGCGCGCCGGGTTCGGCGAGGTGGATGTCGCCCAGCATGGCGAAGGAGGCGGTGACGCCACCGGTGGTCGGGTCGGTCAGCACGACGATGTAGGGCAGCCCCGCCTCTTTCACCATGCGCACCGCGATGACGGTGCGCGGCATCTGCATCAGGCTGATCGCGCCCTCCTGCATGCGCGCGCCACCCGAGGCGGTGAACACCACGAGGGCCGCTTCCTGGAGCACGGCGAGGCGCGCGGCGGCGAGGATCGCCTCGCCCACCGCCGCGCCCATCGAGCCGCCCATGAAGTCGAAGGCGAAGGTTGCGACCACCGACTTCTGTCCGCCGATCGTGCCGTGCGCGACCAGCACCGCGTCCTCGAGCCCGGTCTCGCTGCGCGCCGCCTTGAGCCGGTCGGTGTAGCGCTTCTGGTCGCGGAAATGCAGCGGATCGGCCAGCACCTTCGGCAGCTCGATCACCGCGTAGCCCTCGTCGAGCACCGAGGCGAGGCGCTCGCTCGCGGGCAGGCGCATGTGATGGCCGCATTGCGGGCAGACGCGCAGCGACTTCCTCAGGTCGTCGTGGAAGATCATCTGCTGGCAGGAAGGGCAGGTGTGCCAGAGATTGTCCGGCACCGGCTTCTGGCCGAG
>NZ_JBHYDW010000010.1:0-60080 GCF_051860475.1 Elioraea sp.
CGGCGCGCCCGGCGCGGCGCATTACGGCGAGGGCGTCAGCCAGCGCGCGCACGCGCTCCAGTCGGCGTGGCTTGCCGAGCAGGCGGGCGCGCCGGCCGTGCTGATCGCCGCCGCGCTGATGCACGATATCGGCCATCTTCTGCACGGCCTGCCGGAGGACATTGCCGCGCACGGGATCGACGGCCGTCATGAGGAGATTGGCGCGGCTTGGGCTGCGCGGCATTTCCTTCCCGTCGCGGCGGCGCCGGTGCACCTGCACGTCGCAGCGAAGCGCTACCTGGTCGCGACCGAGCCCGACTACGCCGCGACCCTGTCGCCCGCCTCTGCGCGGAGTCTCGGCCTGCAGGGCGGACCCATGAGCACGGAGGAGTGCCGGGCCTTCCGAGCCCTGCCCGGCGCGGCGGATGCCGTGGCGCTGCGCCGCTGGGACGACGCAGCCAAGGTGGTGGGGCTCGCCACCCCGCCGCTCTCGCGCTGGCGGCCGCATCTGCTTGCGGCACTGCGCGTCGCGTGAACGTCATCGAACAGCAACACAGCCGTCACGAGCCTGTCGCGGACTCCATGGGATGGTCCAGCTCCGGTGGGGCGGGGGCCTCGCCGCATCGGCAACGATCAACCCTGGGGACCGCCACATGCGCCGACTGTTGCTCGCCGCCGCTTGCACGCTCGCCTTCGCCACCTCCGCCGAGGCACAGCGCACGCGGCTCACGGTCTACACGGCCTTCGAGAACGACCAGCTGCCGGTGTTCAAGCAGGCGGCCGAACGCTCCGTGCCGGGCATCGAGGTGGTGTGGGTGCGCGACAGCACCGGCATTGTCACCACGCGACTGCTTGCCGAGAAGGAGAACCCGCGCGCTGACGTGATCTGGGGGCTTTCTGCGTTCAGCCTGATCCGGCTCGAGGCGGAAAACATGCTCGAGCCCTACACGCCGAGAGAGGCCGAGGCACTGCGCCCGCAGTTCCGCAGCGACAGGAGCCCAATGAGCTGGGTCGGGCTCGATGCCTTCGTCGCCGCGGTCTGCTTCAACACCGTGGTCGCGCAGCAGCGCACTCTGCCGAAACCCGCTTCGTGGAACGACCTGCTGAACCCCGCCTATCGCGGTCTGATCGCGATGCCGAACCCGGCCTCCTCCGGCACTGGCCTGCTGACGGTCGCCGGCTGGCTGGGCACCAAGGGCGAGGCGCCAGCCTGGGACTTCATGACGCGGCTGCACGACAACATCGCCGTCTACACGCATTCCGGTAGTGCACCGTGCAACAACGCCGCGCGCGGGGAGTACGCGATCGGAATCACCTTCGACATGCGCGCGGTTGCGCTGAAGAACCAGGGCGCGCCGATCGACATCATTGTGCCGTCCGACGGCGTGGGATTCGACCTGGAGGCGGCTGCGATCCATCGCGGCACGCGCAATCTGGACGCGGCGAAGCTGCTGATGGATTTCGCGGTGTCGAAGCAGGCGATGGAGCTCTATGGCCGCTACTACGCGCTGCTCGGCCGCACCGATGTACAGCCGACGGTGCAGAACTATCCGCCGGAGTTCGCCCAGCGCCTCGCGGATGTGGACTTCGCCACCGTCGCGGCCAACCGCGACCGCATCCTCGCCGAGTGGGGACGGCGCTTCGACGGCAAGTCCGCGCCGCGCAACTGATCCTGGCGTGGACACGCCGGTCGCGCCGCGCATGATGGACCTGGTCGCCGGGACCGTCCCGGCGATCGAGCCCTCCTTGACCGTCGAGCGCGTCACCAAGCGGTTCGGGTCCTTCGTCGCGCTCGACGATGTTTCACTGACGGTCGGCCGCGGCGAGTTCGTCTGCTTCCTCGGCCCCTCGGGCTGCGGCAAGACGACGCTGCTCCGCGCCATCGCCGGGCTCGACCCGCAGGACGAGGGGCGGATCGTGCAGGCCGGCCGTGACATCTCCGCGCTGCCGCCCTCGGCGCGCGACTTCGGCATCGTGTTCCAGTCCTACGCACTGTTCCCGAACATGACGGTGAGCGCGAATATCGGCTACGGCCTCGTCTCGCTCGGCCGGCGGCGCGAGCAGATCGAGGCGCGCGTGCGCGAGCTCCTGTCGCTGGTGGGACTTGCCGACCAGGCGTGGAAGTACCCCTCGCAGCTCTCGGGCGGGCAGCAGCAGCGGGTGGCACTTGCCCGTGCGATCGCGATGGACCCCGGCCTCCTGCTGCTCGACGAGCCGCTCTCGGCGCTCGACGCGCTGGTGCGCGCGCATCTGCGCGAGGAGATCAAGGCGCTGCAGCGCCGCCTCGGCATCACCACCATCATGGTCACGCACGACCAGGAGGAGGCACTGTCGATCGCCGACCGCGTGGTGGTGATGAATCGCGGCCGGATCGAGCAGGTCGGCGCGCCGGATACCGTGTATCGGCATCCTGACACGCTGTTCGTCGCGGGCTTCGTCGGCCGCATGAACGCCCTGCCGGGCGTGGTGGTCGAGGGCGGCGCGGTCGCAGTGGGCAGCGTCCGCTTCGCCGCGCACGCTGCGGCCAGGCTTGCTCCGGGGTCGCCCGTGCAGCTCTGCCTTCGGCCGGAGGACGTGCTGCCGGAGGATGCGCGGCATGCCGGCACGCGGCTCGCCGCGACGGTGCGCGGCATCGAGTACCTCGGCTCGATCGCGCGCGCGGCACTCGACGCCCAGGGCGTGCAGCTCACCGCGGAGGTGCAGGACACGGCGCTGCGCCGATTGCAGCTCCGCCCTGGCGCTCGGATCGAGGTGGTGGTTCCGCCGGACCGGATCCTGCTGTTCCCGCGCGATCCGTGATGGCGGTCGCCGCCGCCCTGCCGGTCCGCCGCGCCTGGTCGGGCGATGACCGGCTGCTCGCCGCGATCGTCCTGCTCGCCTGCCTGTTCCTCGCGGTCGCGCTGGTGCTGCCGCTCGGCACACTGTTCCTGAAGAGCATCGAGGATCAGCGGGGCCGGTTCGTCGGCCTTGCCAACTATCTGCGCTATGTCGAGACGCCCGCACTCGCGGGCAGCCTCTGGAACAGCCTCTGGACGGCCGGGCTGATCACGCTGCTCGTCGTGCCGGCCGCGTTCGTGTTCGCCTATGCGCTGACGCGCAGCGCGATGCCGGGCAAGGGCGTGTTCCGTGCGATCGCGCTGATCCCGATCCTCGCCCCCAGCCTGCTGCCCGCGCTTGCGCTCATCTACCTGTTCGGCAACCAGGGCTTCCTGCGGCATTGGCTGTTCGGCGGCACGATCTACGGGCCGCTCGGCATCATCATCGCGCAGGTGTTCTACACCTTCCCCCACGCGCTGCTGATCCTCGTGACCGCGCTCTCCGGTACCGATGCGCGGCTCTACGAGGCGGCCGAGGCGCTGCGCGCCTCGCGCATCCGGGTGATGCGCACCGTGACCCTGCCGACCGCGCGCTACGGCATGGTCTCGGCCGCCTTCGTGGTGTTCACGCTTGTCATCACCGATTTCGGCATCCCCAAGGTGATCGGCGGGTCATTCAGCGTGCTCGCGATCGAGGTCTACAAGCAGGTCATCGGGCAGCAGAACTTCCAGATGGGCGCGGTGGTCGGCGTGGTGCTGATGATCCCGGCGATCCTCGCCTTCGGTGCCGACCAGTGGGCGCAGCGCCGCCAGGTGGCGGTGGTGGGCGCGCGCGCCGTGCCCTACATCCCGAAGCAGCGGCCGCGGCGGGACTGGCCGCTGTTCGCGTTCTGCGTGCTGGTCTCGGCGCTGCTGCTGACCATCGTCGGCATCGCCGCCTGGGGTAGCCTGATCACGTTCTGGCCCTGGAACCTGTCACTGACGCTGGCCAACTACGCGTTCGGCAACTTCATCAGCGCCGGCTGGGGCAGCTGGATCAACAGCGTGCAGCTCGCGTTCTGGACCGCCTTGATCGGCGCGCCACTGGTGTTCGTGTTCGCCTATGCGATGGACCGCGCCAAGGTGCTCGGGAAGGTGCGCGACATCGTCCGCTTCCTCGCCATCATTCCGCTCGCTGTGCCGGGTCTCGTGCTCGGCATCGCCTACATCTTCTTCTTCAACGCGCCGGCCAATCCGCTCGGCTTCCTCTACGGCACGCTCGGCATCCTGGTGCTGAACTCGCTGGTGCACTTCTACACCGTCGGCCACCTCGCCAGCATGACGCAGCTGAAGAGCCTCGATCCCGAGTTCGAGTCCGTCTCGGCGAGCCTCAAGGTGCCGATCTGGCGTACCTTCGCGGTGGTGACCGTGCCGATGTCGCTGCCGGTGATCCTCGACGTCGTGATCTATCTGTTCGTCAACGCGATGACCACGGTCTCGGCCGTGGTATTCCTGTATGCGCCTGACACCATGACCGCTTCGGTCGCGGTCGTGCAGATGGACGAGGCTGGATTCGCCAGCGCGGCGGCGGCGATGGCGACCGTCATCCTGCTCACCTCCGCTGCGGTGAAGGGGCTGCATGTGCTGGTGGACGCGGTGCTGACGCGCCGCACCCAGGCATGGAAGCGCCGCTGAGCTACGCGAACAGCGCGGCGAGCCCAGGATCGAGGCCAGCCGGCTCGCGGGGCGGACGCCGCGGCACGGTCGGCGCCAGTCGCACCAGCGCCTCGGCCAGCGCCACCGCGGCGGTGACGCCGTCGATCAGCGGCACCGCCACGCGCGGCCCGAGGGTGCGCGCGAGCCCCGCGAGCGGACCGCCGGCGACGATCACCACGTCGGCGCCGTCCAGCCGCGCCGCCTCGTCGACCAGCTCCAGCACCATCGCCGCGCGGTCCTCGGCCACCGTGCCCGGGTCGCCCGAGAACGCCGACCCCGAGCGGAACCCCGCACAGCGGCCGGCAAGGCCGTGCCGCGCGAGACAGTCCTCGTACATGGGCTGCAGCGCGCGGGTGAAGCTCACCACGCCGAAGCGGCGGCCGAGCATCGCCGCCGCGTGGAATGCCGCCTCGCTGATGCCGAGTACCGGCACCCCCGCGCGCTCCTTCGCCGCCTCGAGCCCCGGGTCGCCGAAGCAGGCGATGATCGCGGCGTCGTAAGTCCCCCGCGCCGCACCCAGCGCGGCGAGCGTGGCCGTGCCCGCCACCTGCGCGTCCGAGGCGGTGACGATCAGCTTCAGGCCGAATGGCGCGGTCACCGCCGTCACCGCGGTGCCCGGGGCGGCCGCATGCCGCGCCTCGGCGGCGATCCGCCCGGTCACGGAGTCGGTGGTGTTGCTGTTGACGACGAGCAGGCGCATGGCGCGTCTCCAGTGGCTCGGCCCACGATGGCGCAGGATCGGCGCCGCGCCTATGGTGCCGCGATGGTCGCTCCCGCCTCCGTCCAGTCCCTTGATCCGCGCCGCCGCGACCCCGTGATCGCGGCGTTGCGCGACCGCTTCGGCACGCGCGTCTCCACCGCCGCCGCTGTGTGCGAGCAGCACGGGCGCGACGAGTCCTGGCACGCGCCGGCTCCGCCCGACGCGGTGGTGTTCGCCGAGACGGTGGCAGAGGTGCGGGAGATCGTGCGGCTCTGCGCCGACCATCGCGTCCCGGTCATTCCGTTCGGCACCGGCACGAGCCTCGAAGGCCACGTCGCCGCGCTGCGCGGCGGGGTATCGCTCGATCTCTCGCGGATGAATCGGGTGCTGCGCGTCAGCCCCGAGGATCTCGACTGCACCGTCGAGCCCGGCGTGACGCGCAAGCAGCTCAACGTGCATCTACGCGACACCGGCCTGTTCTTCCCGATCGATCCCGGTGCGGATGCCTCGATCGGTGGGATGACGGCGACGCGCGCCTCCGGCACCAACGCGGTGCGCTACGGCACGATGCGCGAGGCCGTGCTCGGGCTTTCGGTCGTGCTCGCCGACGGGCGGCTGATCCGCACCGGCGGGCGGGCGCGCAAATCCGCCGCCGGCTACGACCTCACGCGCCTGTTCGTCGGCAGCGAGGGCACGCTCGGCGTGATCGTCGGGATCACGCTGCGGCTGTTCGGGGTGCCCGAGCGCATCGCCGCCGCAGTCTGCTCGTTCCCCGAGATGGCGGCGGCCGTCGGCACGGTGATCGAGACGATGCAGATGCAGGTGCCGCTCGCGCGCATCGAGCTGCTCGACGAGGTGCAGATGGCGGCCTGCAACCGCTACTCGAAGCTCGCCTACCCGGAGGCGCCGACGCTGTTCCTGGAGTTCCACGGCACCGAGGCGGGGGTCGCCGAGCAGATCGAGACCGTGCAGGCGACCGCGTCGCATCACGGCGGCTCGGCCTTCGCCTTCGCCCATGAGGCCGAGGCGCGCAACCGGCTCTGGCAGGCGCGGCACGAGGCCTATTACGCCGCACTTGCGCTGCGCCCGGGCTCGAAGGGCTGGCCCACCGATGTCTGCGTGCCGATCTCGCGGCTCGCCGACTGCATCCTCGAGACGAAGCGCGATCTCGCCGAGAACACACTGCTCGCGCCGCTGGTCGGGCATGTCGGCGACGGCAATTTCCACCTCGTCTTCGTACTCGATCCGGACGATCCGGACGAGTTTGCGCGCGCCTCCGCGGCCAATGAGCGGCTGGTGCTGCGCGCGCTGGCGATGGACGGCACCTGCACCGGCGAGCACGGCGTAGGTTACGGCAAGATGCCGTTCCTGGCGGCCGAGCACGGCGAGGCGCTCTCGGTGATGCGCGCGGTGAAGCAGGCACTCGATCCGCTCGGCATCATGAACCCCGGCAAGATCGTCGCCATGTGATCAGCGCACGGCGAGGCGCCGCTGCTCGGCCTCGGCGGCGGCCAGCACGTCCGCGCTGCCGGCCGCGCGCGCGAGCCCCCCCGCCTGGGCGACCCACTGCCCGGCCGCGCGCGCATCGCCGTGGGCCCCAGCGGTGCCGCCCGCGCGGAGCGCGAGATCAGCCGCCTCCGCTGCGCGTCCCTCGCGGGCCGCGGCCTCGCCCGCGAGCGCGAGCGCGCGTGCCATGCCAGGGTAGTCGCGCGCCTCCTGGCGCAGCGCCGCGGCGCGGAGCAGGGCGGCGCGCGCGGACCCCGCATCGCCGGCCAGCAGTGCCGTACGGCCATCGAGCTCGACGCTGTCGGCCAGCAGGTCGGGAACGTCGGTGGGCGGCAGGGACGCGCGCGCCGTCGCAAGCGCCTGAGCATCGCGCGCATCGGCCGCGATCAGGCCCTCGATGAAGCGCGCGCGCGCGCCTGCCTCGCCCTCCGTGATCGCGGCCGTGAGCGCACGCGCACCCGCCACATCGCCGAGCCGCCAGCGCGCCGCCGCCTCGGCGAGCGGCAGCTCCGCCGGCATCGTGCCGCCGCGCCGGTTCACCTCGGCGCGCGCGCCGGCGGCGATGTCGCGCGCGGCCTCCGCCTCGCCGAGCCGAAGCTCGACGGCCGCGAGCGAGGCGGCGATGTCGGCGATCGCGGCGAGGTCGTCGCGGGCATAGGCGCGCGCGAGCGCGTCACGGAACAGCGCGGCGGCCTGGGCCGGGCGATCCTGCTGCCAGGCCAGCATGGCGACCCGGGTCTGGCGCGCGAGCGTCGGGTCGGGCGGTTCGGGCGGCGCGGGGCCGCCGCACGCGGCAAGCGTGACGAGACGCGGAACGATCCGTCTCACGGACGGACCTCGCGGGCCGGCACGCGCGGCAGTTCCTCCGGCGCGCGCCCGCCGCCGATCAGCGGGTGCGTGCGCAGCGCGACCAGCAGCCGGTCGAGCTCGGCGGTCGCCTGCTGCACCTGGGTCAGCAGCCCGGGCAGGGTGGCGCCCGCCGCGGCGGCGTCGCGCGCGAGCCGCGGCGCCTCGGGGCTCGCGCGCGCGAGATCGCGCGTGGCGGTCTCGACATTCGCGAGCGCGCGCTCGGCGGTCTCGAGCAGCCGCGGCAGCCCCTCGGTGGCGAGACCGGCCGAGCGGACCGCTCCGCGCACATCCGCGACCACCAGAGTGGTCTCGGCGAGCGTGCGGTCGAGCTGCGCGGCCGCCGTCTCGAGCTCGCGCACCAGCGTGTCGTCGGTCAGCAGCCGACCGACCGAGCCCTGGCCGCGCGCGAGCGTCTCGGTGATCTCCGCCGCCGCCCGCGTGATCCGGCCGACATCCTCGAACACCGGCACGAGCCGGTTGCGCAGGTCGTCGATCAGCTCGCCGAGACTTTCCGTCGGCGCCTGCTCGCGGGTCACCTCAAGCACCGCGAAGTCCCAGTCGAGCGGCTCGCCGATGCCGCGGCTGATCTCGAGGAACGCCGCGCCGGCGACGCCGAACTGGCGGCGGATGAACACGCGGCTGTCGCGGCGGACGAACACGTCCATGCCCTGGTCGAGCCGCACATCGGCATAGAGCTGCTGGCGTGGGTCGATCACGATGCGGCGCACCTGGCCCGCGCGCGTGCCCAGCACCTCGACCGATGCGCCCGCCGACAGCCCCGCCGTGCCCTCCGGCGGCAGGATCACGCGCAGCGTCAGCGCGGGGCGGAGCAGCGGGCCCAGCACCCCCGCCTGGAGCACCGCCGCGATCAACACCGCCAGCGCCGCGAGCACCAGCCCGCCCACCGCCTCGTTGACATGCGGGATGCGCGCGGGCGCTCTCATGCGGCACGCGCGGTGAGCGGCACGAACTGGTTGCCGATCAGCCGCCAGCGCTGGGTCGCGGGCAGCGTGCGGTCAGCCACGGCCTCGATGTCGTGCGTGAGCCAGAGCACCGCGCCGCCGTTGTCGCGGACAGCGCGGATCTCGCCGAGCAGCCCCGGCAGGATCGCGGTGCCGCCCATGCCGGTCGGGTTCTCCAGCACCACCAGCCGCGGCATGCCAAGGAAGGCGCGCACCAGCCCCGCGCGCACGAGATCGCGCGGCGCGAGCGTCTCGGGGAAGCCTGCCGGAAGCCCCGGCAGGCCGAACCGGTGCGCGAGCCGCGCGGCCTGGCCCAGCAGGGTCTGGCGCGGCAGGCGCGTGTGGTAGAGCGGGGACAGCAGCACGTTGTCCGCCACCGTGAGCCAGGTCAGCCACGGATCGGCACCGAACAGCCGGCCGACCCGGCCGCGCAGCGCATCAACCTTCTCCGCCGGCTCCTCGCGCCAGTCCCGGCCGAGAAACGCGATCCGCCCGCCGCGCGGCTCGATCAGGCCGCAGATGGCATCGGCGAAGGCGGCGACGCGCCGCGGCCCGGCGAGATCGAGCAGTACCAGCTCGTCCGGCAGCACGGTCAGCGTGAGCGGCGCCGTCACGCCGCCGGCCGGCTCGATCGGCAGGCGGGCCTCGGCGAGGGTGAGGACCGGGGCGGCTTCGGCCATGGGCCCTACAGCACGACCGAAACGAGTCCCGAGACGACGAAGGTGCCGAGGATGGCAGCGGCGAAGCCGCGCGGGATCAGCCGCGTCGGCGTCGCGGCGAGCCAGGGCGCACCCAGCGCCGCGGCGCAGCAGATCGCCGCCACCACGCCGCCGATCAGGAGGCCCTTCAGTGGCAGCAGCGCGAAGTCGCTCGGCCCCATCGCGCGCAGCACGTCGTCGAGGAAGCCGAGCAGCCCGACCCCGCGCGACCCGGTCGCGAAGCTGACCATCCAGCCGCTCACCAGGGCGCCGGCCACGAACAGGATGGTCAGCGACAGCCCGGCCAGCGCGAAGGCGAGCACGCGCGGCACGACCAGGAGCAGGAACGGATCGATCCCAGACGATTGCAGCACGTGGTAGCGCGCGCTGCCGCGCACGGTGCCGAGCTCGACCAGGGTGAGCGTGCCCGCCCGGCCGGCGAGCATCAGCCCGACCACGACGGGCGCGACCTCGCGCACCAGCACCCCGGTCAGCACCGTGCCGACGAGCTGCTCCTGGCCGGCCGCGCCGAGCCAGTAGAGCGCCTGGAACACCATCGCGATCCCCACCAGCACGGCCGCGCCCAAGGTGCTCGGAACCGCACGGGTGCCCGCGATCCGCATCATGCGGACGAATTCCTGCCGCACCGGACGGCGCCAGGTGGTGGGCGCAAAGGCGGCGCGGCCGACGGCGAAGCTCAGCGCCGCGACCACACACGGCCAGCGCAGCGTCCCGATCACGGCATCGCCGAGCCCGGCGAGCAGGCCACGGACGGGCCCGCGGGTGGGCCGCCCCACCGCTGCCTCTGTCATGCGCGTGCCGTCAGCAGAAAGGTAGCCAGTTCGCCGCCGCCATCCAGCCAGAACCGGCCGCGCGGCTGCATCAGGAATCCCTCGCCGAGTAGCGCGCGCGTCGTCTCGGTGATCTGGATGGTTGCCTCCGGTCCGGACTCCGCCATCGCGGCCGCGGTCCGCACCGCCTCGCCCCAGATGTTGTACGTGCGCGTATCCTCGCCGACCACGCTGCCGATCACCGCGCCGGTATCGATGCCGATCCGGAAGCTGAGGCGTTGCTCGGCCGAATGGAATAGCGCTGCGATCTGCTGCTGCAGATCGAGCGCCGCAGACGCCACCGCCGCGGCGCGCTCGGCTCCTGCGGTGACGAATCCGTCGGCGACGACGACGGACTCGCCGAGGATCCGGACATAGTCGATGCCGTGCGCCGAAGCGATCTCCTGGAGGACCCGGATCGCGTGGTCCGCGAGCGGAGAGCCGTCCTCGTCCGGAGCGCGTTCCGCCAGGGCAAGCGGGTCGGTGAAGCGCAGCACCAGTACGGTGATGCCGCGGAAGATCTCGGCAGCGAAGCCGCGCTCGCCGATGCCGCGCGCGGTCAGCCGCTGCATGAACATGCGGTCGCGGTCCGCGCCGAGGAATCCGTCCCCTGGCATACGCCGCTGCGGCGCGGCCGGCGCGGCCGCCCCACCGGCCGCCGCCAGCCGCACTGGCTCCTCGGCAGGCCGGGTCCGCGCCACCTGGCCCGCGAAGCGGAGCGCGAGCATCGCTGCGGCCGCGCGCGCGAAGGCGACCGCCCCCTCGGCCTCGGTGGCGCGATCCTCGATCCAGAGCAACCCGACCGTCTCCTCGCCGCGCCGGATCGGCACCGAAAGGAGCGCGCGGGTGCCGACGGCGGTGAAGTAGCCGCGATGGAGGGCGGCCAGGCGGGACTCCTGCGCCGTGTCGGCGACGTCGAGCGGACCCGCGAGCAGCGCCGCGACGGCCTCGGGCATCTCCTCGCGCGGGAGGTGCGTGCCGGCGGCGTGCAACGCCGCCTCGGTATCGACGGCGTCGACGCAGCGCAGCGACCGGCTGGCGGCGCCGAGGCGCCAGAGGCTCGCCCGCCGGGCGCCCAGCGTCCGCGCGACAATCTCCAGCACTTGGCGTGGACCGCCCTCGGCCGCCGGATCGAATGGCGCCGACACGGTCGAGAGCGCGGCGAAGGCATCCGACTGCGCCGCCATCGCCCGGCCGCGCTCGCGCAGCCGCTGCGCGGTGCGGTCGGCGCGCAGCCCCTGGCGCACCAGCAGCCACGCGAGCAGCAGCGCGAGCAGCGCGATCACCGCCGCGGCGGCGAGCGCGATCCGCGTGTTGCGGCTCACGAAACCGACATAGCTGTCCTCCGGCACCACGATCAGCACGGACCAGTCGCGCCCGGTCACGCCGGGCAGGGGGGCGGCGATCGTCAGGTGGGCTGCGCCGTCCACCTCGATCCGGCGGCGCCCGGGCCCCTCGATGCGGAACGCGTCGAAGGCCCGTGTCAGCACGGGATCGCCGAGCTCGTCGACCCGGACCGGCAGCAGCGTGTCGTCGGCCTGCCGCACCGCGCGTTCGAGCTCGGGGTAGGCGACCAGGCGCCCGGCGCCGTCGATGATCATGGCGCGGCCACCTTCACCGATATCAAGCTGTGCCAGCAAAGCGCTCAGCGTGTCGAGGCGCACATCGACCCCGAACACGCCCCGCACCGTGCCGCGGCGGTCCCGGAACGCGAGCGAGACCGTCAGGCCCGGCACGCGATCCGAGAAAAACACGTAGATGTCGGTCCAGTAGAGCCCGTCCGCCTCGAGCGCTCCCTGGAACCATGGGCGCGCGCGGGGATCGAAGCCGTCCGCCGGGTCCAGGGTGCTGCGCAGCACGCTGCCGTCCGGCCCGCGCATGGTGTTGATCACGCTCCGCTCCGGCCGTGTCATGATCACCCTGGAATCGATCCCGCCCTCGGCGTTGCGGCGCAGCATGATGAAATCGCCGCGCATGCTGCCGACATAGACGCTCGCGATCTGCGGCACGCTGTTCAGCAGGGCGGCGCCGATCGGCTCGGCCAGCATCACGTCCTCGCGGAACACGCCGCTTTTCTGGGTCTCCTGGAGCAGCATGGCGACGCGACCGGCGGGGCCAAGCCAGCCGCGCGCCTCGGTCGCGATGCGCTGTTCCAGCGCGACCAGCAGGCCGTCGGCCAGCCTGAGCGCGTCGTTGCGGCTGATCACGTGGACCACCGTGATCGCGCCGAGGGTCGCGCCGATCAGCAGCGCCGCCGCCAGGAACGGCACAATCACCCGCCAGAAGCGTCGCCGCGCCTCGATCCAGGCCTCGCGCTGATCAAGGGTGAGATCGATCACCTCGGAGGCGTCGGTCTCGCGTCTCGTCCCGTCCATCGTGGCGAGGCTAGACGCGCGAGGCGAAACGCGGCAAGCGCTGCGTCGTTCACCGTCCGAAGAGCACGCGCGGCAGCCAGGTGGCGAGCGGGGGATAGAATGCGGTGATGGCGAGCCCGAGGAGCTGGAGCCCCACGAACGGCGCCACACCGCGGTAGATGTGCACGGTGCGCACCTCGCGCGGGGCGACACCGCGCAGGTAGAACAGCGCGAAGCCGAAGGGCGGGGTCAGGAACGAGGTCTGCAGGTTCACCGCGATCAGCACGCCAAACCAGACCGGATCGACGTCCATCTGCAGGACGATCGGCCCGACGATCGGGATGACGATGATCGCGATCTCGACGAAGTCGAGGAAGAAGCCGAGCGTGAAGATCACCGCCATCACGGCAGCGAGCGCGCCGGCCGTGCCGCCAGGCAGGCCGGAAAGCGCGGCATGCACCATGTCGTCGCCGCCCAGGCCCCGGAATACCAGCGCGAACAGCGTCGCGCCGATCAGCATCGCGAAGATCATCGCCGTGATGGTCATGGTCGAGCGCGCCACCCCGGCGAGCACGCCGGACCGGAGCGTGAGCCAGAGCGCGTGCGCGAGCGCGACCGCGAGCCCCGCGGTGCAGAGCGCGGCGCCGCCGATCGCCACGCGCTCGGCGAGCGTGGCGGCGGCACGGCCGAGCCGGAGGTCGAACAGCGAGGCGAGGGTGACGAGACCGACCACCGAGGCGAAGGCGAGGATCGAGGGCCACCAGGCGGGCGAGAGCCGGCGCGCGGCGAGCAGGGTCGCGCCGGCGGCACCCACCGAGGCCGCCTCGGTCGGCGTGGCGATGCCGCCGAGGATCGAGCCGAGCACCGAGACGATCAGCACGATCGGCGGGATCAGCGCACCGAGGATCTCGCCGCGTGTCACTGTGCCGCGCGCATCGGGGGGCAGTGCAGGCGCGACCTCGGGGCGCAGCCAGGCGAGGGCGAGCTGATAGAGGACGTAAAGCGAGACCAGCATCAGCCCCGGCAGCAGGGAGCCGGCGAAGAGCTGGCCGACGCTCACCGTCATGATCGAGAACTTCCCCTGGGCGAGTTGCGCCTGCTGATAGGCGGCCGAGATGATCTCGCCGAGGATCACCATCACGGTCGAGGGCGGGATGATCTGGCCGAGCGTGCCGGCCGCGCAGATCGTGCCGCAGGCGAAGCCTGGATCGTATCGGTTGCGCAGCATCGCCGGCAGCGCCATCAGGCCCATGGTCACCACCGTCGCGCCGACGATGCCGGTGGAGGCGGCGAGCAGCGCACCGACCACCGAGACGCTGACCGCAAGCCCACCGCGCACCGCCCCGAACAGCCGCCCCATGGTCTCGAGCAGGTCCTCGGCGATCTTCGAGCGCTCGAGCATGATGCCCATGAAGACGAAGAGCGGGATCGCGACCAGCACCTCCGACGTCATCGTGCCGAAGATGCGCGGCGGCAGCGCGCCGAGCAGCGCGGGCGAAAAGACACCGAAGGCCCAGCCGAGCGCGCCGTAGAGCAGCGCCGTGCCGGTGAGGATGAACACCACCGGGAAGCCGGTGAGGATCGCCGCGCAGAGCGTGGCGAACATCAGGATGTCGAGAACGCCGCCGAGCGGGCTGCCCATGCTCAGGCCGCGTCCGCGACGCGTGCGCCCTCGCGGTGATCAGGGCGGCGGCCAACGATCGTCAGCAGGCAGCGGCAGAGATGCGCGACCGCCGCGATCAGCAGCAACACCGCCATGGCCGGGATCAGCGACTTCAGCAGGAACTGGAACGGCAGACCGCCATAGGCGATCGCGCCCTCGCGGATGCGCCAGGATGCGGCGACGAAGGGCCAGCAGGTCCAGAGCACGAGGAGCCCGAACGGCATCACGGCGACGATGACGCCGATCAGGTCGATCCAGGCGCGTCGCCGCGGCGTCATGTCGGCGTAGAGAATGTCCACGCGCACATGGCCCTCGTGCAGCATGGTGAAGGCGATCCCCAGCATGAACAGGGTCGCGTGGGCGTAGATCACGCTCTCCTGGAGCTGGATGAAGCTGGTCGAGAAGCCGTAGCGCAGGAGCACCACGGCGAGCTGCGCCAGCACGAGCAGCACGGCAAGCCACATCACCACGCGTCCGACCGTGTCGGTGACACGGTCGAGCGCGCGGGCGAGTGCGGCGACTACGCCCACGGCAACAGGGCGCGGCCGGCGTTGGTCGGGGTATAGGCGAGGCCGGCGAACGCGACCGCGCGGTTGCGGTACTCGATGTAGGACTCGATGATTGCGCGGTTCAGGGGGTCCTGGTCCTCGCGGAGCTCGCGCATCACCGCCCAGGCCGCCTCGGCCATCGCCTTGACGATCGGCTCCGGCACCGCACGGACCTGCACGCCCTGGCGCTCCACCATCTCCCGCAGTGCCAGCGGGTTGCGGTGGTCCCATTCGGCGATCGCCTCCTCGTTCATGCTCTCGCAGGCGAAGCGGACGGCGAGCTTGAGATCATCCGGCAGCGCATCGAAGCGCGGCTTGTGGATCACCGTCTCCAGGCTGGCGGACGGCTCCTGGCCGCAGGGCTGGTAGTAGAACCGCGCCACCTGGCCGAAGCCGAGCGGCCCGTCCGACCAGGGGCCGGCGAACTCGGCGGCGTCGATCGTGCCGGCCTGGAGCGCCTGGAACACCTCGCCCACCGGCATCTGCTGCACCGCCGCGCCGAGCCGCTGATAGACCGCGCCGATCAGCCCGCCGGCGCGGAAGCGCAGGCCCCGGAAGTCGTCCGCGCTGGCGAGCTCGCGGCGGAAGAAGCCGGTCCATTGCGGACCCGAATTGCCGCAGATGAAGGGCTTCATGTTGAACCGCGCATAGAGCTCGTCGTAGCGCTCCTGCGCGCCCGCGTAGCGCAGCCACGCGATCAGCTCGTTGTTGGTGAGCCCGAACGGGAAGCTGCCGATGATCGCGGCGGCGCGCGAGCGGCTGAACCAGAAATGCGGCGTGGCGTGGTAGAGATCGACGGTGCCCTGGCTCACCGCGTCGAACACGCCGAAGGGCGGCACGATCTCGCCGGCGGCGAACAGGCGCACGGTGATGCGCCCTCCCGTGAGCTGGGTGATGCGGTCGGCCACGCGCTGAGCCTGGGTCCCCGGCCCGGGCAGGTTGCGCGGCCAGGCGGTGACCATGCGCCACTCGATGCGCGCTTGCGCGATCGCAGGCGCGGCGAGCGCGGTGGCCGCAGCCGCGGCGCCCGCGCGAAAAGCAGTGCGTCGGTTCATGGCGTTCCCCGTGTCCGGCGGACGGGCCGGGCAACGCCCCGGCCCGGCGCGCGTCAGCTCCAGCGGATCGGCAGCGCGCGGCTGTTGAACTGTCCCGCGTAGCTGTAGACCATGTATTCGGCCGAGAGGTTGCGGAAGGCGATGTAGGCCTCGGCGATCTTCTTGGTCAGCGCGTCCTGGTCGTCGCGCAGCTCCTTCACCACCTCGCCCGCGGCGTGGCCGAGCGCGATCAGCAGGTCGCGCGGCGCCTCGCGCACCTGCACGCCGTGCTGGGCAACGAGCTGGCGCAGGGTCACCGCGTGGCGATGGTCGTACTCGGTGACCACCTCGTCATGCAGGCTCTGGCAGGCGACCTTGATCGCGAGCTTGAGGTCGTCAGACAGCCGGTCATAGGCCGCCTTGTTCACCCCGCACTCCTCGGCCGAGGACGGCTCCTGCACGCCGGGCCAGTAGTAGTTCTTCGCCACCTGGTGGAAGCCGAGCGGCGAATCCGACCAGGGGCCGATGAACTCGGCGGCGTCGATCGTGCCGGACTGGAGGGCCTGGAAGATCTCGCCGCCGGGCAGTGTCACCACGGTCGCGCCGGCGCGGCGGTACATCTCGCCGCCCAGCCCCGCCGTGCGGAAGCGCAGGCCCCGGAAGTCGTCGACGCTGCGGATCTCGCGCCGGAACCAGCCCATCCATTGCGGGCCGGAGTTGCCGCACAGGAACGGCTTGAGCCCGAACCGCGCATAGGCCTCGTCGTAGAGCGCCTGGCCGCCGCCGTGGTTGATCCAGGCGGACTGCTCCTGCGCGGTCAGCCCGAACGGGAAACTGCCGAAGAAGCCGATGCCGCGCAGCTTGGAGAGCCAGTAGGCCGGCACCGAGTGATAGAGCTCGGCGGTGCCCTGACTCACAGCGTCGAACACGCCGAGCGCCGGCACGATCTGGCCGGCCGCGAACAGCCGGATGGTCAGCCGTCCGCTCGAGAGCGCGCTGATCCGCTCGGCGAGCTTGGTCGCCGCCGTGCCCGGTCCCGGCAGGTTCATCGGCCAGGAGGTGACCATCCGCCACTCCATCCGACCCTGCGCCAGGGCAGGCGTGGCGAGCGCGGCTGCGCCGAGCGCGGCCCCCGTCATCACGTTGCGTCGCTTCATTCTCGTCCCCCGTGTCATGCCGCCGTCCCGGCGCCTCCGCCCGATCGGCGGCGGATGATAGACCGGCCCGGGCCGCGGGCCAGCCCCTTTCGCCGCCGCCGTCAGCCGGGCCTGGAGGGAAGCGCGAGCGGACAGAGGGAGGCGAGCGTGCCGTCCTCGACCAGCGCGCGCGCGGCAGCGATGTCGGGCGCCATCGCGCGGTCCTCGGTCCAGCGCGGCACCCGCGCGCGCAAAAGCGCGATCGCGTGCTCGAGCGTGTCGGAGGAGCGCAGCGGGCGGTGGAACTCGACCGCCTGGGCGGCGAGCAGCGCCTCGATGCCGACGATCGCGGCGAGGTTGCCAGCCATCTCGCCGAGCCGCCGAGCTGCCCCCGTGGCCATGCTGACATGATCCTCCTGGTTCGCGCTGGTCGGGATCGTGTCGGTGCTGCGCGGCGCGGCGAGCGCCTTGTTCTCGGCGGCCAGCGCGGCGGCCGTCACCTGCGCCAGCATGAAGCCGGAGTGCAGCCCGGGCTCGGGGGCGAGGAAGGCGGGCAGGCCGGTCATCATCGGGTCGGTGAGCAGCGCGACGCGGCGCTCGGCCAGGGCGCCGGTCTCGGCGACCGCGAGGGCGAGCATGTCGGCGGCGAAGGCCACCGGCTCGGCGTGGAAATTGCCGCCCGAGAGGATCTCGCCCGTCTCGGCGAACACGAGCGGATTGTCGGAGACCGCGTTCGCCTCCGTCGCCAGCGTCGTAGCGGCGCTGCGGATCAGGTCGAGGACCGCGCCCATCACCTGCGGCTGGCAGCGCAGCGAATAGGGGTCCTGCACGCGCGGATCGCCCACGCGGTGGCTCTCGCGGATCGCGCTGCCGGCGAGCAGCGCGCGCAGCGCCGCCGCGACGTCCGCCTGGCCGGCATGGCCGCGCACCGCCTGGATGCGCGGATCGAACGGCGTGTCGGAACCGCGCGCGCCGTCCACGCTCAAGGCACCGGTGACGAGGGCGGCGGCGAAGGCGTCCTCGATCGCGAACAGTGCGTCGAGCGCGAGCGCGGTTGAGACCTGCGTGCCGTTGAGCAGCGCCAGCCCCTCCTTCGGGCCGAGCACCAGCGGGCCGAGGCCGGCGGCGCGCAGCGCCTGCGCGCCCGGAACGATCCGCTCGTCGGGCAGCCGGGCCTCGCCCTCGCCGATCAGCACGAGCGCGAGATGGGCGAGCGGGGCGAGATCGCCCGAGGCGCCGACCGAGCCCTGCGCCGGGATCACCGGCAGCACATCGGCGGCGAGCAGAGCAAGCAGCGCCTCGATGACCTCCGGCCGCACGCCGGAATGCCCGCGCGCGAGGCTTGCGGCCTTGAGTGCGAGGGTTACCCGCACGACGCGGTCGGCGAGCGCCGGGCCCGTCCCTGCAGCGTGGCTGCGCACGATGTTGCGCTGGAGCTGGGTGAGTGCGTCGGGCACGATGCGGGTGGAGGCGAGCTTGCCGAAGCCGGTGTTGACGCCGTAGACGGGTTCGCCGCGAGCGACCGCTGCCGCGACCGCCTCGGCCGCCGCCTGCACCGGCGTATGCCAGCCCTCCGCGAGCGCGATCGCGGCGCCGTCGCGTACGGCGCGCCAGCAGGCCAGCTCTGTCCGGCCGGGCCGGATCGGACGGGCGATGTGCGCTGCCTCACGCATGGCGCTGCCTCGTCATGCTAGTCTGGTCCCATGAAGGATGGACCCGAGCCCCTGCGGCAACAGGTGCGCGCCCTGGTCCGGCAGATGGGGCTGGACCGGCAGTGCCCGCGCACGCCGGGTGAGGCTTGGATCGGCGTCACGAGCATCGATCCGTTCCGACGAACGAGGACGCATCCGGCCATGCCGCGCAGCAACGGCCGGCTTGAGACTCTCGGCTCCGAGCCGGTCGCACGGGCCTTCGTCTGGGTCGACGGCAGCGAGCCCGAGCTCTGGGTCGACCCGCAGGCGTCCGGCTACCGCGACCTGTTCGACGTCTTCGCGCGCACGCGGCTTGGGCTGGCCGGGCGCCCGGCCAGCGGCTTCAACATCGATCATGTGTTCCCGAAGACGGCGGGAGCGCTCGACGGGCTGACGCATGTGCGTCTGATGGCGATCGGTGCGGTATCCAACCAATCGGCCGGCCGAACCCTGGAACGCGCGATGGCCGGCCGGGCCCGCGCCGCGCAGGAGCGGCGCGAGGCGATCCGCCAGCAGGGCGACACGCCGCGCGAGCCGAAGCCGATCCGTCACGCCACCTTCATGACGCTCGGCAAGGCCACCGGCTTCGCCGCCTGGGAGCACCTGCCCGACAGCAGCGACCCGAAGGCGAACAGGGCGCTGGTACAGGCGTTGTTCGCGCATCTCGCGGCCTGCGGCATCCACGCCGACTTCCCCGCGATCGAGCAGGACCTGACCGCGCATACGCTGACGCGGATCCACTAGCACCTCAGCGATCGAGCATCGGCAGGTCGAGCCCGAACTCGCGCGCGCAGGCAATGGCGATGTCGTAGCCGGCATCGGCATGGCGCATCACGCCGGTCGCCGGATCGTTCCAGAGAACGCGCTGAAGCCGTTTCGCCGCCGCCGCGGTGCCGTCGGCGACGATCACCATGCCGGCGTGCTGCGAGTACCCCATGCCGACGCCGCCGCCATGATGCAGCGAGACCCAGGTCGCGCCGGAGGCGCAGTTCAGCAGTGCGTTGAGCAGCGGCCAGTCCGAGACCGCGTCCGACCCGTCCAGCATCGCCTCGGTCTCGCGGTTGGGGCTGGCGACCGAGCCGCTGTCGAGATGATCGCGCCCGATCACGATCGGCGCCGAGAGTTCGCCGGTTGCCACCATCTCGTTGAAGGCGAGGCCCAGGCGGTGGCGCTGGCCGAGCCCGACCCAGCAGATCCGCGCCGGCAGGCCCTGGAACTGGATGCGCGCCTCGGCCATCTCCAGCCAGCGATGCAGGTGCGGATCGTCGGGGATGAGCTCGCGCACCTTGGCGTCGGTGCGGCGGATGTCCTCCGGATCGCCCGAGAGCGCGGCCCAGCGGAACGGACCGATGCCGCGGCAGAACAGCGGGCGGATATAGGCCGGCACGAAGCCGGGGAAGGCGAAAGCGTCGGCCAGCCCCTCGTCCTTTGCCATCTGGCGGATGTTGTTGCCGTAGTCGAGCACGGGCACGCCCATGCGGTGCCAGTCCAACATCGCCTGGACATGCGCGACCATCGAGCGTTTCGCCGCCGCCGCGGTGCCGGCCGGGTCCGAGACGCGGCGCTCCTCCCATTCGGCGAGCGTCCAGCCCGCGGGGAGGTAGCCGTTCACCGGATCATGCGCGGAGGTCTGGTCGGTGACTGCGTCGGGCCTCACGCCGCGGCGCACGAGCTCCGGGAACAACTCGGCCGCGTTGCCCAGAACCGCGACGCTGATCGCCGCGCGCTGCGCGGAGGCCTCGCGCACCATCGCCAGCCCCTCGTCGAGATCCCTGGCCCAGCGGTCGACATAGCCGGTGGCGAGGCGCTTCTCGATCCGGCTCGGCTGGCACTCGATCGCGAGCATCGAGGCGCCGGCGAACACCGCAGCGAGCGGCTGCGCGCCGCCCATGCCGCCGAGCCCGGCGGTGAGGATCCAACGCCTGCCAAGATCGCCTCCGTAGTGGCGTCGCCCGACCTCGGCGAAGGTCTCGTAGGTGCCCTGCACGATCCCCTGGCTGCCGATGTAGATCCACGACCCTGCGGTCATCTGGCCGTACATCATCAGCCCGACGCGATCGAGCGCGCTGAAATGCTCCCAGCTCGCCCAGGCCGGCACGAGGTTGCTGTTGGCGATCAGCACGCGCGGCGCGTCGGGGTGGGTGGGGAACACGCCGACCGGCTTGCCCGATTGCACCAGCAGCGTGTGCTCCTCGTCGAGCCGCTTCAGCACCGAGACGATCGTGTCGAAGCTCTGCCAGTCGCGCGCCGCGCGGCCGATGCCGCCGTAGACGACCAGCTCGTCCGGCCGTTCCGCGACCTCGGGGTCGAGGTTGTTCATCAGCATCCGGAGCGGCGCCTCGGTGCTCCAGGATCGGGCGTTGAGGGCGGGGCCGCGCGGTGCGCGGATCGCGGGAGCGTTCCTGCGGAGGGTCGTCATGGCTGGGGGATGGCGCAAGTGGTGGGTCGGCGCAAGCGGCGTGTGACGGGATGGGACGTGTGGGGGAAGGGACGCGTTCTCTCGTGGCTTTGCTGGCCCGAGGGCCAGCGACGCGCGGCCCCTTCGCCTACGGGGCCGTCTTGCGTCCGCGCAGCGCGGAATCGGATCGGTGGGGACCCCCGCGATCCGTTTCCACGTGACGGCCGGGTGAGCTGCGGTCACGATACTTCATGCATTCCGGAGGGGCGACATGGATCAGGCGGTCATGTGCGTCTATGGCGACGTGGTGCTTGGCCCGGCGTCCGTCTGCGCCGCGCTCGGCGCCTTCACCGTCTGGCTGTCAGGCACGCCACCCGTGGGGCTGGCCCCCCGCCTCGCCGCCACGCGATCCGGCCTCAGCACGACATCGTGGATGATGCGGAGCAGCAGGCGCCCGCCTGCGCAGCGGAATGGCTGCGGCGCGTGCTAACACAGCGTGCATGATCCGCATCCGCCGAGTCGCCGACGACGCCGCCCGCGCGGACCGCGACGCGGTCGAGGCTTCGGTGCGGCTGCTGCGTTCCGCCTTCCCGGCCGCACGCCCGGGCGAGTTCGAGACGCTGCGCGCCCTGCTGCGCCAGGGCGGCCCGAACCAGGTGCGCCCCTTTCTGTTGGTCGCCGAGGACGGGATCGGTCGCGTGCGCGGCGCGGCGATCCTCTGGCACATGCCGGATGTCGGCGCGCTCTGGCTCGACTACATCGCCGGCGGCGAGGGTTCACGCGGAGCCGGGGTCGGCGGGGCGCTCTACCAGCGGGCGCGCGAGCTGGCTGCCGGGCTGAATGCCGCGGTCCTGCTGTGCGAGTGCCTGCCCGACGATCCGAACGTGGTCGCCGATCCGGCTCTGCGCGCGGCAAACGCCCGCCGGCTGCGCTTCTACGCACGCTTCGGTGCCCGCCCGCTCGCCGGCACCGACTACGAGCTGCCGATCCCGGGTGAGACCGGGCCGATGCCGCCATTGCTGGTGGTCGATCTGCTCGACCGGCGCGATGCGTGGCCGTGCGAGGAGGCGCGCGCGGTGATCCGCGCCGTGCTGACGCGGAAATACGGCGCCGTCTGCTCGCCCGCCTACATCGCGCGCGTGATCGACAGCGTGCGCGACGATCCCGTGCAACTGCGCGCCATGCCGCGCCCGCCGCGCGCCCTGCCCACCCCGCGGCTCGCGCCCGGCCCGGCGATGACGCTGGTGGTGAACGACCGCCACGACATCCACCATGTACGCGAGCGCGGCTATGTCGAGGCGCCGGTGCGCGTGCGCGAGATCCTCGAGCACCTGCCGCGCGCGGTGCCGATCCGAAACCTGTCGGCGCGCATGTTCCCGGACGGCGCGATCACCGCCGTGCACGACCGCGGCCTCGTCGCCTATCTGCGCGCCGCCTGCGCCGAGGTGGGGGAGGGCCGGGCCGTCTATCCCTACGTGTTCCCGATCCGCAACGCCACGCGACCGCCCAAGGATCTCGCGCTGCGTGCCGGGTATTTCTGCATCGACACCTTCACGCCGATCACCGGCAATGCCTGGAAGGCCGCGCGGCAGGCGGTCGATTGCGCGCTGACCGCCGCCGAGGCCGTGCTCGGCGGCGACCGGCTCGCCTACGCGCTGGTGCGCCCGCCCGGACACCACGCCGAGCGGCGCGCCTTCGGCGGCTTCTGCTACTTCAACAACGCCGCGATCGCGGCGGAACTGCTGAGCCGGTTCGGGCGTAGCGTGGTGCTGGACATCGACTACCACCACGGCAATGGCACGCAGGACATCTTCTATGCACGGTCGGACGTGCTGACGATCTCGATCCATGGCGACCCCGCGATCGCCTATCCCTACTTCTCGGGCTTCCGCGACGAACGTGGCGAGGGTGCTGGTGCCGGTTACAACCTGAATCTGCCCTTGCCTGAGGCCGCTAGCCCCGCGCAGTTCACCGAGGCGCTGGAGATCGCCTGCCGGCGGATCGCACGCCATGCGCCGCGCTTCCTGGTGATCGCCGCCGGGTTCGACACCGCCGCTGGTGACCCGACTGGGTCCTGGCGCCACCGGCCTGCCGATTTCCGCCGCATGGGCGCTCGGCTCGCCGCCCTCGCCTTGCCGACGCTGGTGGTGCAAGAGGGTGGCTACCGCACCCGTACGCTTGGCACCAACGCCGCGGCGTTCTTCGCCGGGCTCTGGACCGGCATACCATAACCCTATCGCAACATACTGCGCTGGGACTGCTGCCGCGGTTCGCCGGCGTACGCATCGTCTCCCTCGCCGAGAGTGAGGTCCCGGAGCTCGACGTCGGGCTGAAGAGGACCACGGGCACGCTCTATCTGAAGGACCTCGCCGACAAGACCCACCGCGGCAAGGAGGGGCGCATCCGCCATGGCCACGCTGCCGGCTCTGCTACAGCCACCACGATTCGCGGCACGCCGCGCTTCTGCGGTGGCGTCCTCCGCAACCCGATCTGTCGCGGCCAGTTGGTCTGGAACCGCTCCACCAGCGTGGTGACCCAAAGGTGTTTCTTAAGGTGTGGGGGGGGGGGGGGGGGGGGGCCGCCCCCCCCCCCCCCGCCGCACCCGCCCCACCAGGTGGGTGCCCCAACGGGTTTTATAACGGTGGGGGGGGACGCCGGTCGCCCCCCCACACCCCCCTCCGCAGATCGTCGCCGAGCGCCCGCACCGCCGACTCGCAGGAGGACGCCACGGCAATCCAGCCGGCGCGTTCGTTCACCACGTCTGCGAACCGCAGGGCAGGGCCGATCGCGAGCCGTAATCGCCCGGGACGTGGCCAGCGACGCTGCGGCGGCCAGGCGGCGAAGGCGCCCTCGATGACACACGGCACGATGGGGACCTCCGTGCCCGCGACCAGCGCGCCGATCCCCGGCTGGAACCGCGCCATGGTGCCGTCGCGCGTGCGCGTGCCTTCCGGGAACAGGATGTAGACGAGCGCATCCTCGGTGAGACGCGCGCGCAGCGTGGCGAGATCACCCTGGCGTGTGCGCCCGCGCCAGACCGGGAACGCATTGATCGCGTAGGCCGCGATCATCGCCACACCCGCCGAGCCGAAGAAGGTCTCGCCCGCCGCGAGCGCCCGCGCGTTCCGCGCCGACGGCCCGCGCAGCACCGAGGCGAGTGTCAGCGCGTCGAGATGGCTCGCATGGTTCGCGATCAGCACGAAGGGCGGCGCGGTCGGCAGATGCTCCATGCCGGTGACGCTGAGCCGATGGAACAGCCGGAGGTAGAACCGCACCAGCTGTCGCCAGAGCGCGTTCACCGCGACGCCGATCAGCCCCGGCTCGCGGTTCAGGCTGCGCAGCCGCGCCGCAGCCGGCAGGCCGAGATCACGTGCCGGGCGGAGCTTCCACTCCATCAGAGGCCGGTGATCACGCGGGTCGGCCGATCCAGCCCGAAGCCGACGAAGTAGGTGATGAAGTGGAACACCGCGGGTGCCACCAGAAGCAGCGAGTTGAACCGGTCGAGGATGCCACCATGGCCGGGCAGCACCACGCCCATGTCCTTGATGCCAAGATCGCGCTTGATCGAGGAGAGCGTGAGGTCGCCCGCCTGGCCGCCGAGTGCGACGATCAGCCCGAGCGCGGTCAGCCAGACCGGGTTCGCAATCGCTTTCCCCTGGAAGATGAACCAACCCAGACTCGCGACCAGGGCGGTCGTCACCGTGGCCGCGCCGAGCGCGCCCGAGATGGTCTTGTTCGGGCTGGTCGCGGGCAGCAGCTTCGGTCCGCCGATCAGCTTGCCCAACGTGAACGCCGCGACGTCGTTGAGCCCGACTGCCATCAGCAGCAGCAGCACGATCGGACGGTAGCCGGTGTCGTTCGCCATGTAGCCGAGATGCGCGAGCCCCGCGCCGAACAGCGCATAGCCGAACACCGCGAGGGCGACGCGCTGGATGTAGCCGGACGGCCGGTCGAGCGGGATCGAGGCGACCACCAGCACGCCGATGGTGAGCGGCCAGAGCGCCATGAAGAACCCGTACCAGTGATCGAGTGCAGCGAAGTTCACCGCCAGAATGCCGATCACGACGCAGAACGACAGCAGATGATCGCGGAACAATCCGGTCGCGCGCGCATACTCGCGGTAGCAGGCGAGCGAGAGAGCCGTGACCGCGCCGATCGTCCAGACCCGGCCCGCCAGGACCGGGCCGATCATCAGCGGCAGCAGCACGCACCACGAGCCGAGCCTCAGCCAGAGTTCCCGTCGCAGCGCCGGCGGCGCCCTGCCTGTCACCGACAGCGCCGCGATCACCAGCGCCGCGGCCGCGACCACGCCGGCGGTTGCCGCAACGATCCACACCGTCACCGGATGCGCGAACGCGGTCGTTGCCCAGGCGCTCATCGCGCGAGCGCCCGCGCGATGCCCGCCAGCCGCCGCCCGGCCGTGACGATGGACAGGGCGGTGATCACCACCAGCGCGAGCGCGGGAAGGCTGAGACCGATCCAGCTCACCTGCCACGACGCCGGCGCGAGCCCGCACCAGAGCGCCACCAGCGTCGCGATCGCCATGCGCTGCTGCTTCGCCATCGGTCCGCGGAAGTCGCTCGGGCCGCCGGCGGCCTTGCCGACCGCGCGGACGTAGGCCGTCGCCATCGCGGCAAGCGCGGCGGCGAGCCCGAGCGCCCAGCTCCCGCCAGCGACACCCAGCCCCACCAGCACGGCGGTGTCGGAGACCCGGTCCGGCACCTCGTTCCAGAGCTCGCCGCGGGGCGAGGCGATGTCGCGCCCGACCGCGACCATCCCGTCCAGCAGGTTGGCGAGCAGGCGCAGCTGCACCAGCACGGCACCGGCCACCCAGAGCGCACCCGCGCCGGTCTCGACCCATGCCGTCGCGGCGAAGGCGCACCCCGCGACGATCGCCGCGAGCATGCCCGCCGCGGAGATTGCGTCCGGCGACGTGCTACGGTGGATCAGCCAGCCGGCGACGGCGCCGGTCACGGCAAGGTTGCGTGCGGCGATCGGCCGCCGATGGAGCTCGGGTGTCATCGCTCTCCGTCCTTACGGGAGCGCAAGTTAGGGCGCGAGGACGGGGCGGGATAGGGCCATGTGCATCCGTTGCTGGTCGTGCATCATGCCGGGATCGCCATGCCGGGGGCATCTTGGATCAGCAGATCAAGCCCGATCGGGCCGACGTGTTCGACCTCGTCGTCACTGACGGTGAGCGGCGCATCGTCATGCGCTTCGATGATGTCGGCGTCGCCCCGAGGGAGGAGGCGCTGCTCTTCACCCGCGCGGGACGCTGGGTGAGCCGCCGCTACCGTGACATCGCCTCGGTGACGATCAGCTCGAACCTGATCGGCCGAGGCGCGATCGGCCAGTGCATCATCGCCTTTTGCGACGGCACGCGCGTGATCGTCATGACCGTCAACCCGGCCGGGCTTGCCGATGCTGGCCGGATACCGCGCTTCCGATCCTTCATCCGCGCCTTCCACGAGCGGCTGATCGCGAGCGGTGCTTCCGGCATCGCGTTCCACTCGGGCTACGGCAAGGGCCGCATGGCCAGCCTCACCGCTGCCCTCGTCGTGGGCGGGGCCGTGTTCGTGCTGCTGCCGCTTGTGCTGTTCTTGGGCGCCGGCGAGGAGCGGGCGTTGTGGGTGATGCTCGGTGGCGCCGTGCTTCTCTGGCCGGCGCTCAGGATCCGCGAGCAGAACGCGCCGCAGAGCTACGACCCGCGGAACCCGCCTGATCTCCTGCGTTAACCCGCGAGGCCAAGCACACGCGGAAAGACATGCAGCGAGGCCATCGTCAGCGCGAAGGCAGTGAACAGTTCGAGTCCAAGCCCGAGGCGGACGATCAGCAGGTAGTCGATGCCGCGCGTCTCGCCGAGGACGACGGCGTTCGACGGCGCCCCGGTCGGCGACATGAACGGCACGGTCGACATCAGGCTCACCCCGACGAGCGCGGCGACCGGCTCGACCTCGAGCGCGACGGCGGCACCGTGTACCACCGGAAAGAACACCAGAGCGACCACGGTGTTGCTCATCACCTCTGTCAGCAGCCCGACCGCGAGGATCAGCACCAGCATGATCTCCCACGAGGCGAGACCATGGCCCTCGGCAAGCGCGACCATGTGGCCCACGGCGCGATCGAGTCCGAGCACGCGCGTCGCACCGAGCGAGACCGTCACGGCCAGCGCGATGAACGCCAAGCCGCGCCAGGGCAGGCGGCCGACGGCGGAGCGCAGCGGCAGCAGCGGCTCGCCGTTCGCGCGCCGCACCATCAGCGCGTGGCAGAACCAGGCACCGAAGGCGAGGCTCGCCGCGGCGGGGTAGGCGTCGTGCAGCCTGAGCCCCATCGTGAGGCCGGTGCTCGTGGTCCAGAAGGCGAGGAAGGCGGCGGTCAGCAGGAACACGCGCCGCTGCGCCTGGCTGCGATGCACCGGCAACGGCTCCCGCGTGCCCTCGATCCGCAGCGCGGCGGCGAGCTCGGCACGGAGCATGACGCGCAGCAGCAGAAAGGTGATGGTGCAGAGCAGCAGCACCGTCGGGATGCCGAACATCGCCCAGGTGAGGAAGTTCAGCCGCTCCGCCCCCGCGATCTCGGTCGCGCGCACATAGACGAGCAGCAGCGCATTCGCCGGGCTGCCGACGATGCTGCCCATGCCGCCGATATTCGCGCCCCACATGGTCGCCGCGGCGAAGCCGGTCGTGACGCGCCGGCGCGTCCGGTCATCCGGGAAGGTGAAGCGGTCCACCAGCACCGGGATCATCGGCGTGAGCGCGAGCGCGGTGACGGCATTCGGCAGGATCGTCGAGAGCGCAGCCGACAGCGACAGATGTCCGAGGAGCAGCCCGCGGCAGCGCCGACCGGTCAGGCGCTCGACGGAGTCGAGCAGCCGCTCGCCCGCATCCGTCGCGATATAGGCGCGCGAGAGCAGGAAGGCGGTGGCGAACAGCACCACCAGGGGGATGGCGGAGAGCATGGGGGAGTGGTCAGGCGGACGGGGCGGTCATCGGGGTCCCTTGGATCGGCGCGATAGAGACCCTACAAGCGGTCCGACGCCAAGGGGGACGCTTGACGTGCCGGCCTCTGCGGCGCACCTGGGACGGATGCGGATCGTCGTCGCCATGTCCGGCGGGGTCGACTCCTCGGTGGCCGCCGGCCTGATGGCCGAGGCCGGGCACGAGGTGATCGGCGTCACCATGCAGCTCTACGACCACGGCGCCTCCGTGGGGCGGAAGGGGGCCTGCTGCGCCGGCCAGGACATCCACGACGCCCGCCGGGTCGCCGACCGGCTCGGGATCGCGCACTACGTGCTGGACATGGAGGCGCGGTTCCGGCGGGCCGTGATCCAGGACTTCGCCGACACCTACGCGCGCGGCGAGACGCCGATCCCTTGCCTCCGATGCAACCAGCACCTGAAGTTCACCGACCTGCTCTTGCTCGCGCGCGACCTCGGCGCCGAGGCGCTGGCGACCGGTCACTACGCGCGGATCGAGCCCGCGCCGGAGGGTCCGGCACTGTATCGCGCGGCGGATGCGGCGCGCGACCAGTCCTACTTCCTGTTCGCCCTGAACCGCGCGGATCTCGGGTTCCTGCGTTTTCCGCTGGGCGAACTGCCCAAGGCCGAGGTACGCGCGGAGGCCGTGCGGCTGGGTCTGCCGGTCGCCGAGAAGCCGGACAGCCAGGACATCTGCTTCGTGCCTTCGGGCCGCTACGCAGACGTGGTGGCGCGGCTCCGCCCAGAGGCGGCGGAGCCCGGCGAGGTGGTGGCCGAGGACGGCGCGGTGCTGGGCCGGCATGACGGGATCGTGCGCTACACCGTGGGTCAGGCGCGGGGACTGGGGGCTGCGTCCTGGCGCGGCGGCGAGCGGATGCACGTGGTCGCGATCGACGCCGCCCGTCGGCGCGTGATGGTGGGGTCGCGCGCCGCGCTCGGCCGGCGCGAGGCGGTGGCGGGCGAGGTCGCCTGGCTGATCGACCCACCTGCCGAGCCTCTCCACTGCGCCGTGAAGCTGCGCGGCCGCGAGGCGCCGAAGCCGGCGACAGTCGCCTGGGACGGCGCCCGGGCGCGGATCGCGCTCGCGGCGCCGGCGACGGTCGCGCCTGGCCAGGCAGCGGTGTTCTACGATGGCGATCGGGTGCTGGGCGGCGGGATCATCGCGGCTGCTTCGGTTGACAGCGCGGCAGCGCGGGACGTATCTCCCGCCGCCTGACGGGCGCGCAGGGCTGGTGTGGCGGCTGCGCGCCGACCGAAGGAAACTGTGGCGGCGTAGCTCAGCTGGTTAGAGCACGGCACTCATAATGCCGGGGTCGGCAGTTCAAGTCTGCCCGCCGCTACCAAGTTTCCCCAAGAATTTCAGGGCGTTCGACCGAAGCACAACACTTGTGTCCGGTCTCTTGGGCGATGTTGACCGGACATTGACCGGACGAGCTGCCTGATCTGTCGCGTTCTCGCTGGGGAATCCGACGTTCCCCCGAGACGGTATCTATTGGCCCGAAAGCGGTCGCCACGATTGACCTCTCGCAGATCCGCAGCTTGTGATTAAACCCGTGCCATGCCGATCGAGTCCGTCAAACAGCTCTGCACGCCAAGTTCTGTCGTAGTCAGCGACAGCCTGGTCGAGCAAGTCGCCCAGATCGAGGACTTTGCCTCCGGCAAGGTCGACGGTCGCGAATTCTTCCGCCGCAACCACTTCACCGATGGCCTCAAGCTGCTGGTGAACCGCGGCTTCGATCGGCTCGCGGGCCGGTCCGAGGACGGGGCCTTCTACCTCACCCAGGCCATGGGCGGGGGCAAGACGCACAGCCTGATCGCCTTCGGCCTGCTCGCCTCCGACCCCGGCCTTCGCCGCGAGGTCGTGCCGAGCTACGCCAGCGGCCAGGACTTCGGCGCGGCGAAGGTCGTCATCTTCAACGGCCATCAGAACCCCGACACGCTGCTCTGGGGCTACATCGCCGAGCAGCTCGGCTGGGGCGAGGTCATGGCGCCGTTCTGGCGCAACGGCGCGAAGACACCGGGCGTCGATGAATGGGTCAAGGTGCTCGGCACTGACCCTGTGCTGATCCTGCTCGACGAGCTGCCGAGCTACCTTCAGATGGCGCAGGGCGAGCCGGTCGGGTCCACCACGCTCGGCGACCTGACGATCGGGGCGCTGGAGCGGCTGTTCAATGCTCTACCGCGGTGTCCGCGCGCCTGCGTCGTCGTCACCAACCTGAAGGACGACGTCTATCTCGACGGCTCCGGCCAGCTGCGGACGCTGATCGAGAACCTCACCAAGCACTACGACCGCAACGCGCAGGCGATCACGCCGGTGCAGCAGAACACCGGCGAGGTGTTCGCGATCGTGCGCAAGCGGCTGTTCGACAGCCTGCCTGCGCCCGAGAAGATCGACGCGGTCGCCCAGGCCTATGTGAGCACGCTTCAGAAGGCGAAGCGGGTCGATACGATCCCAACTACGCCGGAGACGTTCATCGAGCGGATCCGCGAGACCTACCCGTTCCATCCCTCGATCCGCGACATCGTCGCCCGCTTCGCCGAGAACCGCGGCTACCAGAAGACGCGTGCGCTGATCCGTCTGCTGCGCCATGCCGTGCGCGGGGCGATGGCGAGCAACGGCAGCCCGTTCCTCATCGGGCTGCATCACCTCGACTTCAACGACCAGGCCACACTCGAAGAGATCCGCAAGATCAATTCTGCCTACACGAATGCGATCGCCCATGACATCGCCGATCGCGGCAATGCGCTCGCCGAAAAGATCGACGCGGCGGACGGCAACACCACCGCGTCCGCCGTCGCGAAGGTCCTGCTGATGTCCTCGCTGTCGGCCGCCGAGTCGCCGTTGCGCGGCCTGACGGAGGGTGAGCTGATCGAAACGCTGGTCGATCCGCTGCTCGATGTGTCGGAGATCAAGACTGCGCTGGAAAAGCTCATTGGCAAGGCTTGGTATCGTTTCAAAGGTACCGACGAGCGCATCTTCTTTGGTCAGACGGCCAACATGATCGGCGAGGTGATCTCTGTCGCCGAGAACCTGGCGGCGGAACAGGTCGACCTGACGCTACGGGACAAGCTGAGGGAGGTCTTCGAACCTCGTACCGGCGCGCTCTACTCCGACCGCATGGCGGTCCTGCCGGGCCCCGACGAGATTGACCTCAACGACGACCGTCCGACTTTGATAATTCTCGAGCGTCCGGCCGACAAGCTGCCGCCGGACTTCGTCGATTGGTGGAATCGGCAGGACTTGCAGAACCGCGTTCTTGTTCTGACTGCGGACGAGAACGCACTCAAGACGCTGCGCGAGGGCGCTCGCCTGATTCGCGCCATCGACCGCGTTGAGGAGCGCGTTCGCCAACAGCACGGAAAAAGCTCACCACAGATGGCGGAGCTGGAGACGATCCGCGACTCCGTGGCCGGCAGATTCACCAGCGCGCTGCGCGAGACCTTCAAGACGATCGTGTTTCCCGTCACGCGATCCCTGCGCCGGGTCGACGATTTCCGCATGGAGTTCGACCGTAACGACTACTCCGGCGAGCAGCAGATCATCGACACGCTGACCAAGCGCGGGAAGTTCGTCCCGTCGGACCAGTTCGATGCGCAGTTCGACACGCTGCGGCAGGACGCCGAGGAGATCCTGTTCGACGCCGATGCGGTGCAGGCCGCCTCGCTCCGCCGCAACGCCGCGGTGCGGCCGGGCTGGTTCTGGCTGCCCAGGGGCGGGCTCGATCAGCTCATCCGCACCGCCGCGCAGCGCGGCTTCTGGCGCGAGAAGGACGGGCTGGTCGCCAAGAAGTGGGAGCGCGTGACGCGCGTGATCGCGCGGCAGGACGATTTCGCGCAGGACCCGATGACGACCGGAACGTTCCGCATCATGGTCACGCTGGAGGAGGCCGACATCGTCTATGTCTCCGAACGCGGGCCGCCCGATCCGACGACCGACCGCAAGCTCGACGGCCGGGTGTATGAGACCGCCGCCCCGGCCGTGTGGTTCCTCGGCGTCGACTCCAAGGGTGTTGCCCGGACCGGCGAGCCGGCCGAGTGGCGCGCACCGATCCGCGTGAAGCCCGACGTCAGGCGCGTCTCCACCGGCTACCGCGTCGCGCTGCTGGCGATGCCGCGCGCGGCGACCATCCGCGCGAGCTTCGACGGTTCCGACCCCAGGCAGGCACCCGAGGTGCCGCATGGCGAGATCGACGCGCCGCCGGACGCCAAGCGGCTGCGCGTCATCGCCGAGCTGAACGGCCAGTTCGGCGAGGAGGAGACCGCCCCACTCGGCACCGGCATGGACGACGCCGGCGGCCGCGCGCCGACGCCGAAGGTGCCGCTGAAGCCCGATGCCCCGGTCACCATGACCTCGCGCTTCGAGCCGGCCGACACCGCTTCTGCCTTCCTCGCCCTCGACCGGCTCGCGAAGATCCCCGGCGCCACGCTGCACGGCGGCACAGTCGAGGTGAACGGCACGCGCTCGGAGCACGACTTCCTGACGCTGCGGCTCGGCCGCGACGTGCCCGTTCCTGCCGCCGCGCTCGACCAGAAGGTGAAGGAGCTCGTCGCGCTGCTGGCCGCCCCGGCCCCCACGGTCAAACTTCGGCTCGACGCCCTTGCCTTTCCCTCCGGCCGTGACCTGATGGCCTTCTGCGACGCCTTCGATCTCGACTTCGATCGCGTCGCCTGGACGCAGGAGTGACGCCCATGGCCACCGCCCCTGCCGCCTTCGACTGCGCCGACATCTACCAGGAGCACGCCTATCTCGTGCGCCTGACCAGGGGCCGCGACGCCGTGGTGCAGGTGTTCGAGGTGTTCGGCCGCCCGCCCACCAGCCGCGAGCCGCACTGGGCGCCCGAGACCATCCTGCGCTGCGAGGCCTCGCGCGCGGTGTGGGATGCCGTCTCGCCCGAGGCGCGGGCTGAGTTCAACCGTCGCCTCAAGGCCGAGAACAAGCCGGCCGGCCGCTGGGGCGCGGACGAGACCGCCGTGCAGCGGCTGTTCGGCAAGGAGCTTCTGGTGCTGCTCTGGACAGTCGAATTGCCGGATGTGCGGCCGGAGGAGATCGCGGTCGCGATCCGCAACTGGCTCGGGCTGAAGCCGGAGGAGCGGTGGTGGCTCTACACCATGACCGCGGCGGCCACCGGGCTCGCGCACCAGGCCGGCATGGGCTGGCGCGGCGCGCTGCGCCAGGCGCTGTGCTTCGGCACGCGCTCGGATGCGTTCCATCTCGGCGCCGTCACCGGCCGCGGCACGCTGGAGCCGCGCCCGAATGCGGAGTTCGTTCCGCCGAAGAAGACGCGCGGGCGGAAGGCCGACGATCCGGGCTTCCTGTTCGCCCCCGTGCCGGCCGAATGACGGCGGGCAGCGACGCCGCCACCGCGCCCGGGCTTGCGCCGCGCTCGTTGAAGGACGCGCCCGCGTTCATCGAGCGGCAGTTCCCGGTCGGACGGCTCTCGTCCGAGGCGTACAAGGAGCGGAAGGCAGGCGCCGGCCAGACGCTGACCGCGCTCGGCTCGTACTGGAAGGGGCGCAAGCCGTTGATCCTGGTGCGCGCGGTGGTGCTGGGCTGCCTGCTGCCGGCGACCGAGGATGCCACCGCCGATCTCGACATCTTCCTCCGGCTGATGGCGATGGACGATACCGCGTTCGGCCGGCGCTTCACCGGCAGCCCGGCCGAGTTCGTGCGGCTGTTCCCGGACCATGCCGAACTGGTGACCGAGGAGCGCGGGCGGCGCCGTATCTGGCGCGAGGACCTGACCGTGGCGCAGCGTCAGGCACACATCGCCGAGGCGTTCGCGACGCTGCCCTATGCCGAGCGGCTAAAGCACGTGAAGCGGCCCGAGGAGTCCGACGAGGCCGAACTTCTCGCGCCGATCTGGCCGGCGGTGAACCGCCACCTCGGCACGGCCGCGCGCAGCCTGCCCGAGCTGGTCGAGCAGCTCGGCTTCGCCCGGTTCGGCCATCGGCCGAAGGTGGCGGACACGTTCTGCGGCGCCGGCTCGATCCCGTTCGAGGCCGCCCGCATCGGCTGCGACGTCTATGCATCCGACCTCAATCCGATCGCCTGCATGCTCACCTGGGGCGCATTCAACATCATCGGCGCCGCGCCCGAGAAACGGGCGGAGATCGAGGTCGAGCAGAAGCGGATCGCGGCAGAGGTGGATGCCGAGATCACGCGGCTGGGCATCGAGCACGACGCAGAGGGGAATCGCGCCAAGGCCTATTTCTACTGCCTGGAGACACGCTGCCCTAAGACGGGGTGGATGGTGCCGATGGCTTCGTCTTGGGTCATCTCGAAGCAGCGGAATGTGATTGCCAAGCTAGCCCCGCATCCAGACACGAAGCACTATGCCATCGAAATCCATACCGGCGTATCCGCGGACGAGATGGCCGCAGCGGACCAGGGAACGGTGCGTGACGGGCGGCTGGTGCACCCGATGAATCCGGAACGCTCCGGCGTCGAGATCAGGACGATCCGCGGCGACTACCGCGAAACGGACGGCACGGCGCGCAATCGGTTGCGGCTGTGGGAGAAGCACGACTTCGTTCCCCGCGCCGACGACATCTTGCAGGAGCGCCTGTACTGCATCCAGTGGATCACCAAGGACACACTTGGAAGGGGGCGACAGGAGACGTTCTTCCGCGGCGTGCTGCCGGAGGATGAGTCACGCGAGCGGCAGGTGGCAGCAATCGTACGCAAGAATCTCGCGGCTTGGCAGGAGGCGGGTCTTGTGCCGGACATGTCGATCCAGCCGGGAGACAAGACCGACGAGCCGATTAGAACGCGTGGGTGGTGCTACTGGCACCAACTCTTCTCACCGCGAGATCTTATACTCTTCTCGACCCTTGGAGCCTCCAAGAGTGCACTGAACGCGATTATTTTTTCTAAGCTTGCTGATCGAACTACAAGACTTTGTGGTTGGGCAACAACAAAGAATCTTGAAGCGCCGACAAATGTGTTTGCGAATCAAGCTCTTACACCCATGATGGACTGGTGCATCTATTCTTCTTCGGAGCTACAACGCTTGAGCTCAGAAATATTTCGTAGAATGAAAGAAATAGGTGCAGAAACAAAGATTTTTCCTATAGATGCAAAAGAAGTAAATGAGTATTGTGCCATTTTTATCACGGATCCACCCTACGCCGACGCGGTCAACTACCACGAGATCACCGAGTTCTTCATCGCGTGGCTGCGCAAGAACCCGCCGCCCCCCTTCGACGATTGGACCTGGGACTCGTGCCGCGACCTCGCCATCAAGGGCAGGGACGAGCAGTTCCGCCGCGACATGGTCGCCGCCTATGCCGCGATGACGCGCCACATGCCCGACAACGGCCTGCAGGTGGTGATGTTCACCCACCAGGATGCGGGGGTCTGGGCCGATCTCGGCGCCATCCTCTGGGCCGCTGGCCTCCGTGTCACCGCCGCCTGGAACGTCGTCACAGAGACCGAAAGCGCGCTGAAGGAGGGCAACTACGTCCAGGGCACGGTGAACCTGGTGCTGCGCAAGCGCCTTGGTGCAGCGAACGCGCGGCGCATGGAGATCGAGGCCGAGATCGAGGACGCGGTGCGCGCGCAGCTCGCCCGGCTCAACGCGCTCGACGATGCCTGGCACGAGCGCAGCAACGCCGAGACGCTCTACACCGACGGCGACCTCACGCTCGCCGCCTATGCCGCCGCCCTTCAGGTCGTCACCGCCTATGCCACGATCGACCGCCAGCCGCTGGACCGCGATCTCTACCGCAAGCTCGCCAAGGGCGAGACGACGATGCTGCGCGACCTGGTGGACTACGCAGCGCAGGTGGCGAATGCCCTGCTGGTGCCGGAGGGGTTCCCGCGCGAGATGTGGCGCGATCTCGGCGCGGCCGAGCGCTTCTACGTGCGCATGCTGGACATGGAGGCGAAGGGCTCGGCCAAGGTCGCCGACTTCCAGAACTTCGCGCGCAGCTTCGCCTTCGGCGGCTACGCCGAGCTGATGGCCTCCACCACCGCCAACGCCGCCGCGCTCGCCGGTGCGGCCGACCTCAAGGGGCGGATGCTGGAGGGCGAGGGCTTCGGGGGTACGCAGCTGCGCCAGGTGTTGTTCGCGATCTGGAAGACGATGGAGGGCGGCGATCGCGACCCCAGGCGGGGCGTGACGATCCTGCGCACCGAATACGCCGCCGATTACTGGCCGCGGCGGCAGAAGCTGATCGCGCTCGCCGACTATGTCGCGCTGAAGACGCGCCGCACCCGGACGGAGGAGAGCGCGGCGGCGCATGAGCTCGCCGAGGCGCTGAAGCTCGACCGGCTATAGGCGGATGCCGGCGACGCGCTATTTCCTTGAGCAGGTGCTGCGCAAGCGCCCCTATATCGACCCCGCGTGGTGCGAGGCGGTGATCGCCAACCCGCTGCGGCGCGAGGATCAGGGCGACGGGCGGGTGCGGTTCTGGGGCACGGTCACGGACCCGCGCGACGGCAGGACACGCATCCTCCGCGTGGTTACACTGGGCGACGGGATCACCATCCACAACGCCTTCTTCGACCGGGACTTCCAGGGTGGGCCGCCATGAAGCTGCACTACTACCCCGAGACCGACAGTCTCTACATCGAGCTGAAGCCCAAGCCGGGCACCGAGACGCGCGAGGTCGCGAAGGGCCTGAACGTCGATCTGGACGAGAAGGGCGATGTGGTCGGGTTCGACATCGACTTCGCCTCCAAGCGGCTGGACCTGACGAAGCTGGAGACCGTCGCCCTGCCGCTGCGCGAAACCACCGCCGCCTGAGACTTGTCGATCGAGCGCTTCTCCTCGCGCCGTGAGGCGCTGGGCCCGGTCCTGACCACGCGGCTCGCCGGTGCGACGCGCTACCTTCGCATCGCCGGCTATTTCCGCTCCTCGCTGCTGGAGGTGGTGGGCGAGGCGCTGGAGACGGTGGGCGAAATCCGGGTGGTGTGCAACGGCGACCTCGATCCGTTCGACGTGACGGTGGCGAAGGCGGCGCGCGACGGGCAGGAGGCGCTTGCGCGCACGCTGGTGTCGTCCTGGCAGGCGACCGAGGACGGGATCGACCTGCTGCTGGCGCGCGAACGCTATCGCCGGCTGCACGACCTGCTCGCCTCGGGCCGGATGAAGGTGCGCGTGGTGCCGCGCGACACCAGCAACGTGTTCGTGCACGGCAAGGCCGGGGTGATCGAGCACGCGGACGGGCGGGTCTATGCCTTCGTCGGCAGCGTGAATGATTCGGCGTCCGGCTTCCGCCACGCCTACGAGATCCTGTGGGGCGACGAGGACCCGGACGCGGCCGAGTGGGTGCGCGAGGAGTTCGAACATTTCTGGCGCCAGGGTGTCGATCTGCCCGATGCGGTGGTGAAGCACGTCGCGGCGATGGCGAACCGGATCGAGTACCGCTCGATCGAGCAGGCGCGCGATGCGGCCGGCGAGGTGCCGGCCGACGCCGTGCTGGCCGAGCGGCCGATCTACAAGGGCGGACAGATCCTGCGGCCCTGGCAGAAGCGCTTCGTGCAGACCTGCGTCGAGGATCGCCGTCTGCACGGCAAGGCGCGCTATCTGCTCGCCGACGACGTGGGGCTCGGCAAGACGCTGTCGATGGCGGCGGCAGCGCTGGTGCTGTCGCTGCTCGACGACAAGCCGGTGCTGATCCTGGCGCCGGCGACGCTGATCTGGCAGTGGCAGGAGGAGCTGGAGGACAAGCTCGGCGTGCCGGCGGCCGTGTGGTCGACGCAGAAGAAGTGCTGGGTGGATGGCGAGCGGCGGCCGCTGACGCAGAAGGGCGATCCGACGCTGGTCGCGCGCTGCCCGTGGCGGATCGGCATCGTCTCGACCGGGCTGATCGTCAACGGCGACGACGAGGCCGAGCGCGGGGCGCTGGCGAAGAAGTCCTACGGCGTGGTGATCCTGGACGAGGCGCACAAGGCGCGCGCCTCGCGCGGGCAGAGCGGGCGCGATGCCGCGAAGCCGAACAACCTGCTCGACTTTCTCCGCACGGTGGCGGCGAACGCGACCAACGTGATCCTCGGCACGGCGACACCGATCCAGCTCGCCGCGGTGGAGCTGTGGGACCTGCTGACCGCGCTGAACCAGGGTGCGCCGCAGGTGCTCGGCCGGCCGTTCGATGGCGGCGACTGGCTGCGCGAGGAGTCGATTGGGTTCCTCACCGGCGATCGGCCCTGGCCGATGAACGACACCAACCGTTGGGGGCTGTTCCGCAACCCGCTGCCGCCCGCCAGCGAGCACGCCGTGTTCCGCGACATCCGCAGCGATGCGGGCCTGAGCACACAGGTCGTGGTCGGCCCCCGCTTCGATGATCTGAGCTCGGACCTCCGCACCGACTTCCTCAACGAGTTCCGCACGCTCGCCGAACGTCACAACCCGATCGTCCGTCGGGTCGTGCGCCGCACGCGTCCGATGCTGGAGGAGCGTGGGCTGCTGAAGCGGATCGGCGTCGTGGCGCATCCGCGGCCCGACGATGGTCTGCCAGAGTGGCTGTTCAGCGGCGAGGGCCTCGAGATGAGCCTGGCGTTCAAGGCGGCCTACGAGGCGGCCGAGAACTTCAGCCGGCTCTACGCCCAGCGTTTCCCCGGCGCGGGGTTCCTCAAGACGATTCTGCTCCGTCGGATCGGCTCCTCGGCGCAGGCCGGCTTGGACACGGCCCGGCACCTGCTCGGCCGGCTCGACACCCCCTTGCTGCCGGAGGACGAGATCGGCGACGAGCGTGTGCCCGCGGACGCCGTACCGCCTGCGCCTCAGGAGATCCAGTATCTGCGCGAGGTCGAACGGAACCTCGCGGCAGTGGTGGCCGGCTCGGACGTCGATCCGAAGGTGCAGGTGGTGCTGCACTTCCTGCGGGAGCGTCGCTGGCTCGAACAGAACGGCGCGATCATCTTCAGCCAGTACCGAACCACGGCCGAGTGGGTGCTGGAGGCTCTGTGCGCCGCCTTTCCCGACGAGCCGGTCGCGCTCTATGCGGGTGGGGCTGCCTCGTTCGTGCAGCGCGCGGCGGAGCGGCGGACGGCTTCCCGGGAGCAGATCAAGCGGCGGATCCAGGATGGCGAGATCAGGCTGGTCTGCGCGACCGATGCGGCCTGCGAGGGGCTGAACCTCCAGCGTCTCGGCGCGCAGGTGAACATCGACATGCCGTGGAACCCGTCGCGGCTCGAGCAGCGCAAGGGTCGTGTTCAGCGGATCGGTCAGATCCGGGACAACGTCCATGTGCTGAACCTGCGCTATGCCGGCACGGTCGAGGACCAAGTCTATGCGGCTCTGTCGCACCGCTTCGGGGACATCTTCTCGGTGCTGGGCCAACTGCCGGACGCCTTCGAGGACGACTGGATCGCGGCCGTCTTGCAGGACCGGACCGCGGTGCAGAACTTCTCGCAGCGGGTGCAGACCGCGAAGCCGCCGATGGAGCTGCGCTATCTCCGCGACGTGGCGGACGACCACGGGCTGGACTGGGAATACACGGAGAAGGTCCTCTCCTCGCGCGACATCGACGAATGGATGCGCCAGGGGTGGTGAGTGTGGCGACGCCATGCCAGAGGCGTCTGGGCCAACGTTGGATGTCGAAGGGGATCTCCGCGGGGCCTTCTGCGGCTCTTCGGCTGGCGTCCGCGGCTGCGAGCCGTGACGGCGTGACATGCGAGGCAAACACTGGTTTCGGCCGCGCACGCGAGCCGTGACAGGCGGGACCATCGGATGGGGCCTGTCACGTGTTGGACATGCCGGAAGTATCAGGTCTTCCTTGCGTGTCACGGTGTCACGGCTCGGGCCTGGAGGAAGGCGGTAGGTACCGCTGCCATGCCTCTTCGAACGCATCGCGGTGATACCCTTTGGCTCGGGTCGCCGTGGCCCGGACGGTGGTCGGTCTGATCCCGAAGGGTCCGAGCAGGCGCGCCAGTTGCGTTGCTGTGATCGGGCGCCCTGCCTTCCACTCCGGCCAGGGACGATCTTCCATCTCCGCAAGGCCGTTGCAGATGTCTTCGGATGTCATCCGCGTGTCCGAACTCCTGACAAAGAGGGACCGGATATCGGCAAGGAGGTCGACTCCCGCCGACGTGGCGTCATGCCCTTGGCCTGACAAAGCGCGCACGGCCGCGGTCAGCCGCTCGCGCCAGCCGCCACCGATAGCGAGCGCGACGGCAAAGAGGGGTCGCCAGTTGTCGGCAGCGCGGTTCGACAGCATCCCAGGCAGCGACGGATCCTCGTCCAGGAGCGGTGCGATTTCGTGGGCGACGCGGGCGAGGCGGGCGCCGAGCCCTGTCCCATCGTGCCTGGTCGCCCGCATGACGCGCGCGGGCCGCTCATGCGGGGCAGCCCGGTGGAGGCGGATCGCGATCGACCGGTCGGCAACGGTGCCGGGCAGCGTGCCGATGCCGGCGATCGCCATGAACGCGTAGCACGGAAAGACCCGGGGCTCGTGGGCGTCGCCGACGCTGCGGATCACACTACCGTCGCGGCGATGCGAAACGTTGAGGATTGCGCGCAGGTCCTCATTGTCGCGCAGCACGGCATCGGCCTCATCGAGGAGTAGCGTCGGTCTTGCCAGCGCGATCGAACGGAACAAGGCCGAGGCGGTGATCCCGCCGGCCAGCAGCGGCCTCTGAACCACCAGTTGGATGAGGTCGAGGAGGGTGGTCTTGCCGCTTCCCTTCTCCGGGCTGGTGAAGTGCAGCTTGGGCGCATGATCAAACGCGGCGCTGAGATAGGTGCAGAGGCACCAGACCGCGATGGCATCCCCTTCCTCGGGCTTCATGACGACGTGGCGACAGAGGAAATCACTCACCTCGCCGAGTAGCTCGCCGGCCTTAACGGGTTCCGGCCAGGCTTCGCGGTCCTTGATCTCCAACGGACTGCCCTGGACGCCATCGGTCGCTTGGCTTTGCCCTTTTCGAGCCTTCTTCACGAGGTCGTCCAGGGACGACACGCGGGAGATGCCGAGGCGCCTCGCTGCTGCCTTGCGCTCATGGTCATAGGTGATCGAATCGAGTCTCGCGAGACGCGTGACCTCCTCCTTGAGATCGGGCGCTCTGATGTCCGATGCGCAGGCGGTCGCCGGCAGTTCCTCAGCGACACCAACGTCGCGCAGGAGCGCCTCGGGGCTGATGCGGGCCGGGGTTGCTTCGCCGTCCATCACGCCGCGCGCTCCGTCGCCAGGTCATTGAAGTCGCCGGCGGGCGGGCGGAGGATGCGCACGCTGCGCCCGGCCTCGCGCCAGCGCGCGGCCGCGGCCTGCGCCGCCGCGATCCCGGCACCATCGGCGTCGGCGAAGATGGTCAGCGCCTCGACGCCCGGCAGCACCGGCAGGCGCGCGATCGCGCCCGCGCTGGTCGCCGCCCACACCGGCCGCCAGCCGAAGCGCTGCATCACGCTCAGGCTCGTCTCGATGCCCTCGGCGATGCCGAGCCCGAGTGTCATGTCGTCGTCACGCGAGAGGCGCACCACACCGACCGCGCCGAGCATCGCCCTGCCCTTGCGGTCGCGCAGCCGATCCGAGCCGTCCGGGCGGAGGAAGGTGCGGTGCAGCCCGCACGGCTTGCCGGTCAGCGGGTCGGTCATCAGCGCGAGCATCGCCGGGTGGTGCTCGATCCGTGCTTCGTCCTCCGGCGTGCGCCGCGGACAGGCGCGATGGAAGCGCAGCACGCGCGCATCGTCGGGCGGCTCGGGCAGAGCGAGGCCGCGGCCGGCGAGGTAGCGCTCGACGATCGTGCCCCGCGCCGGGGTGCTCTCGCGCCAGAGGTGGCGCGCGCACTCCACCGTCGGGCCGGGCTCGGGCTGACTCAGGGAAGGCCGCTGACGCGCCTCGCGCTGTGGCGGGTAAGCGAGGTGCGGCGCATTGCCGAGCCACGTCAGCGCCCACGCCAACGCCTCGGGGAAGGTGTAACGGCGCTCACGCTGCACCAGGGCGAGCAGATCGCCGCCCGCGCCGGCTTCGTGGTCGAACCACTGGCCGCGACGCTCGCCCGCGACCACCAGCGCGAACGAGCCACGCCGGCCCCAGCGCCATTCGCTGCGGCCGCGCTGCGTCGGCGCGCCGAGCAGCTGCTCCGCAAGGTCTCCTGCGCGGTCGTTGAGGCTTGTGAGCTCGATGGGTCTGCGAAAGTACATGGCTGGCTCCCGATCGCGGGAACCGGACGCGCGTGACGCTGGAACGACAGCGAGAGATGCGCTACAGACTCGGTGTCAGCACAGTCTTGCGCGTTCTCTCCGCCGGGCCGCGCTCTGCGCCCGGCGGTTGCTTATCCAACATCACGGTCTGGCACGGGGCTTCGCTGGCTGCCGCCGATAAGCCGCGCCGCGCCAGCCATACGCCGCTCGGCCCAGGCGAGGAACTCCCTCACGTCATACAGAGCGGGCATCCCCCGCACCCGGCGATATGGGATCGGCAGCCTCTCAAGAGTTCGCGGACTCAGAGGTCCGAAATAGCGCTGGTGGATCACGGCCAGCTGCTTGCGTGTGGCGAACCGTGGCAGCTGATCGGGATTGGGATTGGGCGGCAGGCGCGCCCAGTCGACCGCAGATTGCCGCGCTTCGTGGCGACGAGGGATGAGGGGAGACGCAGTCATCGGGCTCTCCGTTCGTGGACTCTATGGCCCGCATCATCCCGCACAGCCGCGTACTGGTGCGACAGTCTCAACCTAATTGTCGGAAATCGAACGCTTACGCATCAATTTGCGGCGTTCCTGTTCTCGTTCGTCACGCAATTCCCAATGGTCACGGCTGTCGCGATGGTTCTGAGAGATAATTTTTGCCGCGATTGCCTTCGCGTTGCCTGGTGGGAGTCCTGCGGCCCGAAAGCATGCCTGAAGCAGTCGGACGAAGGGGCCCTTCGGTGTGCTGGTTGGCTGTAGATTCGCCCGTGCGGTCGCTGAGGACGTGGCGTCGCTGAATTCATGATTGATCGTAGCAAAGAGGTCGTAGACAGCGGCTCCGAGCCCGCGCTTTGCCATGTTGGGTCGGCGACCGGGCCCGCTGCGCATCCCGTTAAACGAGTCGAGACGCGCTCTCTGTGCGGCAGCGACAGTTGCTCGGCGACCGTCGGCGGTCGTCCAAGCGTCGAGAGGTTGCCCCAGCCACATGAGCGTGTCGTCGCTCGGGCGCTTGAGACCCTCCCGCCGTGGATCCCAACCAGCGCGTGTCCGACTGGCTAAACGTTGCAGGGCAATGATCTCTCGCCGGATCTCGGCACGGGGAAGGAAATCCAGCCCGTTCTCGGTGCGAGCATTCTCGATCGCCCCCTCCAGGCATGTTGCGACCACAGTACGGGCTGGGTCGGGGAGGCAGCTCCCCCAGAGCTCCTCGATGAGCAGGATGATCGGTTCGATTGGATCCGACATGCCCTACAGCTCACTGGCGTAGCCCAACGCGGGCAGAACGTCCGGCAAATCCGGACCTGCTCGTGCCAGCTATGGGCACTCTCTGCGAATCGCCCCCCCTGGGCGTCACAGGCACGTTGGCAATATACGATCGACAACGGATGCCCACCAACGCTGTCCTGCATGTGAATCCGCCCAACGGCGCAGTTCGGACCAGGCCGTCGATTCCTCGTCGGCTCACCTGCTGCTGCGTTACCTGGACGGCCGTTTCATGAGCACCATCGACACACGGTACACAGCCGATGGCCACTCCAGAAAGCCACGCGAAATCAACATGATCGTCCGTCCTGTGCGAAGAGCGATGTCCGCGAGAGGGGGCATCTGGTACGGACTGCCCATTCTCGGCCGCTGCGGCCACCGAAAAATTCGTGGTGTCGGTCCTCACGGATGGGACCCGCTGATCTGACTTGAGCCACCGGGGGGGCGGGCCGTCCCTCGCACCTTCGAGCTGCCGGCCGCCCGCAACACTTGGTTCGGTCCGGCAGGTCACGGCGTCAGGTCCGCATCTGCTCCATCGCGCCGCGGAACGGTACCACGTCTCCCGTCGGTAACGGCTCCGCAGCCATTGCGTTCTCGAGCATCACGCCCCAGCGCTTCATCGCGGTCACCTGTTCCGGCCAGCGCTGCGCGCGCTGATAGACACCGAGCACACCGCCGCGGGTTGCGCTTTGCCTGTGGTTCAGGATCGCGTCGATCACGGGCTCCGCAACTCCGGCCTCTCCGAGCGCGGTCGCAAAGCTGCGGCGAAAATCGTGCAGGCGCCAGTCGCCCGTGCCGGACTCCGCAACGATTGCTCCTTTGAGTGCAGAGAAGGTCGTGAGTCGATCACCTGACCTTGGCGCAGGGAACACAAGGCCTGCCTTCGGGCGTTCTGCGCCCACCCAACGCTCGCGTAGGATCGCCAGCGCCAATGGGTGAAGATGAAAGCGGTGAGGATCGCCGTTCTTCGTCAACGTTCCCGGCTGCGACCATTGCTCGGCGTCCAGATCGAGATGCGCCCAATCGAGCGAAGCCGCCTCCGAACGCCGGCACGGCACGGCGATCAGGAACCGCAGAAGGTCACGCTGCGCCGTCGCGAGCTTCTCTGCCCTTCCCGCGGCGTGCCAGAGCTCTGCAAGCTCGGCGAGACGCAACACATGTTGGCGTGCGGGTATTGGCTTGGGGCGGCGATCCTTCCCAATCGCGAGACACGGGTTGGCTGCGACGTAGCCTTCATCGCGGCACCAGTCGAGAAAGCGCGAGAGCGCACCGAAGCGATGTCGTGCCGCTCCTGGCTCGCCGGCGGTAGCCTTGAGCAGGATGCGGATGTCGCGATCCGTCAGGTCCGCGACGCCCTTGCCCGATGCGTTCATGTTGGCGACCGCGGCTTTCACGCGAGCGGCTTCTCGAGCGGCGTAGTCGGGCGACACCCGTCCGGCGCCTCGGAGCTTCGCCCTTGCTGGAAGGTGCTTCGCATAGTCGTCCGCCAAGCGATCGACGGTTAAGGCGCGCCGCTCGGCGGCCGCGGCGATAACGGCACGACGCTGCTGAGCGGGATCAATGCCAGCCTTGTTTTGGCCCTTCAGCTGACCGGCCGCGCTGCGTGCGGCCTCTGGCGCATGCGTCTCTGGGCTGCCGATGGTGACGCTCTTGGTCGGAAACCGGCGGCCGGTTGTGGAATCGATCCCGCGCGGCTTGTAGCTGTAGACCCACGACATCGACTGCGCATTCACGATCAACGCCAGCCCGCGGCAGGGAAGGTCGGTGATGACGACGCGCTGGCCGGATGCGCGCCGTCGCCATACCGCGTCGATCGTCTGCTTGGTGATCCGCACCGGACCCTCGCGCAGTACCTTCATGCGGAATTCCTCTCTGACCGGACGGGCTTCGCGCCCCATGCACCAAAGTGCCGTGGTGCATTCTGACCGGACATTGACCGGACGCGCGGTGCGAACGCAAGCGGATTCGTGCGGAGGCGTGCGGCAAGAGGGCCGGGTCTAACCATAGAAAATACAAAGAGTTAGCGCGATCCTGCGGAACGTCACGGAATTACGCGGAGGCACCCACCCCGGCACTCATAATGCCGGGGTCGGCAGTTCAAGTCTGCCCGCCGCTACCACTCCCTTCTCACGCCGTCCGTTCGCGCCCCGCCCAAGCCTCGAGCCGCCGCGTCGCCAGCGCGACCGGCCAGCAGGCGCAGAAGAACGCGACCAGCAGCGCACCATAGAACGGGATCAGCAGCTCGCTCCGCCGCTCTGCGCCGAGCGCGTTGCGCGTCATGGTCAGCGCCTCCTCGACCCCGACGATGCTCGCGAGCGGCGTGGACATCAGCAGGATGGCGTAGAGATTCATCCAGGGCGGCAGCATCCGCTTGACGCATTGCGGCAGGATCACGAGCCACAGCGTCCGCCGCCGCGACAGCGCGAGGCTCGCCGCCCCCTCCCACTGCCCGGACGGCACCGACTGCACCGCGCCGCGCACGATCTCAGAGACGTTCGCCATCACCGGCAGCGTCAGCCCGGCGGTCGCGCGCAGCCAGTTGGGCACGTCAACGGTGGTGCCGAGAACGGTGACGCGGAACGGCAGGATGAAGATGCAGTAGAACAGCAATACGAGCCACGGCGCGTTGCGGAAGAACTGCGTCGCGACGACCGAGGGGCGCGAGAGCCAGCGCGACGGCGCGACCTGGCCGAGGCCGAGGAACAGCCCGAGCAGCGTGCCGACCGCCATGGCGATCACGCTGATCAGCACGTTCAGCACGAAGCCCTGGCCGATCAGCGGCGCCCAGCGGATCAGCGCCGTCAGGACCCCGTCGGCGGCCGGCGTGGCGGCCTGCGCCCAGGCGGAGCCCGCGAGCACGAGCAGCAGCGCGAAGCCGGCTGCCTTGCCGTCCGGCGCGCGCGTCATCGCTCGCCGAACCCCGGCAGGCGCAAGGCGCGTTCCCAGCGATGCATCGCCCAAACCAGCAGCGTGACCAGGCCGATATAGAGGATCAGCAGCGTCGTCATCATCTCCGGCACGTTGAGCGCGTCGGACCAGATCTGGTTCGACACGTACAGCATCTCCGGTACGCCGATCGCGTAGGCGAGCGTGGTCGTCTTCACCAGGTTGACGAGGTTGTTGTTCAGCGCCGGCAGGCAGATGCGGAACGCGAGTGGCAGCACCACGAGGCGATAGGATTGCAGGCGGGTGAGGCCGAGCGCGGTGGCGGCCTCCGCGGTGCCCTGCGGCACGGCCTCGACGCCGCTGCGGAAGATCTCGACATTGAACGCCCCGGCGAACAGCGCAAGCGCGACGATCGCCCAGGCGACATTGCCGATCAGCGGCGTGGGGAAGCCGAGATCATCGGGCACGCTCGGCGTGATCGAGCCGAGGCCGAAGAAGAAGAAGTACATCTGCACAAGCGGCGGGGTGTTGCGGAAGAACGCGACATAGGCGTCGGTCAGCCAGCGCAGCGGCGCGAACGGCGATTTCTGTGCCGCCGCCCCCAGCACGCCGAGCACCACGCTCGCCACCACCGAGGTCGCGGCGAGGTACACGGTCATCAGCAAGCCCGCCCAGAACCGCGACCGGTCGAACGGGTCGTAGAGGATGGTGAGGTTGATCCCGGCGGACTCGTTCAGCCCCCGGAAGACGGACTCGATCAGGTCCAAGATGCATGAGCGGGGGCATCATGCCCCCGCCCCCCTTGCGCTATTGGACGTGATCCTTCAGCGCCTCGTGCATGCGGCGCAGGAACGCGCTCTCGGCGATCCCGGCTTCCTTCTCCCAGGCGAGCAGCTTCCCCGAGCGGTGCCAGTGCGCGACCATGCCGGACATGAACCGGCCCCAGGGCTTGTCGAGATCGTCGAGCCGCACGGCGAGGCCCCAGGGCGTGTCGCTCTGGCTCGGCAGCGGCATGTGGAAGTCGTTCCACTGGCCGGAGGCGATCATCACCGCGATCAAGTTGTCGTCGTAGAGCCAGCCGACGCAGCGGCGCTGGCGCAGCGCGGTCTCGACCTCGGCGATCCCGGTGAAGGCGAGGATGTCCACCCCGTAGCGTTCGGTCGCCGGACGGTTGTACCACGCCCCCTGGATCGCGCAGAGCTGGCGGCCGCGCAATGCGGTCCAGTCGGTCGAGGCCACCTGCTTGGGCAACAGCACGTTGAAGCCCGAGGAGTAGTAGTTCGGGTGCACGATGCCGACCACGCGCCGGCGCTCGGCCGTGTCGGACATCGTCGCGATCATCAGGTCGATCTGCCCCTGGGCGAGGAACTGCATCCGGTTCGCCGCCACCACGGGGACGAACTCGGGCCGCACGCCGAGCGTGGCGGCGACGTCCTTCGCCATCTCGATCTCCATGCCGACGAACTCGCCGGCCGGGTTGCGGAAGCCCCAGGGCCGGTAGTCGGCGCGCACGCCCACCTTCAGCACGCCCTCGCGCAGGATGCGGCTGAGCGTGTCGCCCGCCTGTTGCGCCGCGGCAGGCAGCGGCGCGGCGAAGGCGAGGCAGGCGGCGATCGCGCCGCCGATCGTCCAGCGTCGTGTGGGTCGGGTTGTCATCGCTTTTCTCCCCCGTTCTGCGGATTGCGGTGAATGGTGCCAGAGGTTCGATGTCTCCGGCGAGTCCGGATCATGTGACGACTCCGAAGGCGCATCCGGCCTCGATGCAGGCGTGCCAGAGCTCGGCGCCGAAGGAACGGTTGCAGCCGAGCACCATGTCGTCCTCGCGCCGCCAGACCAGTACGCTGACATGGCCGGCGAGGGTGTGCGCGACGCTGCCCGGCGGAAACGCCTGCGCGTCGAGGTCGATCGGCAGCAGGCGTGACAGTGCCTCGGTCGCGTCGGGTCCGCTGACCATGATCACTGTGCGCGCGCCGGGTAGAGCCGTAGCCGCCCCGGCATCGCCGATCACCGCTGCGAGCCGTGACGCGGCGCGCAGCCCGTCCGCAGGCAGCATGACGAGGTACTGGCCGAGCCCGCCCCACAGCACCGCCACGCCATCGGGTCCGGCGGTCGCCCGGCCGGGATCGGGCAGGCCGACGCCAAACGCCGTGCGGAGCCGCGCCGCGAGCTCGTCGCGCCGCCCCCGGCGCGGCGCGAGCGCGACCAAGCCCTCGCCGTCGAGGGTGGACAGCCGCACCCCGTGCTCGCCGTCCGGGCGGCCCGACCGGCCCGGCTGCGCGACGCCATCGAGCGCCTGGAGACGGGCGAGGTCAGCCACGGGTGCGCCCTCCTTCTGGATCGACGAACACGGGCGCGCACACCTCGGCGAGCGTGTCGCCGCCGCGCAGCGGGTCGTACACGCGCACCGTCTCGCCGATGCGGGACGGGCCGCGGCGCAGCAGCGCGAGCGCGATCGGATGGCCGAGCGTGGGCGAGACGCAGGCCGAGGTGACGTAGCCCTCGCCGTTGTCGGTCGTCTCCGCGGCGCCGGGAGCGAGCAGATGTGCGCCGGCACGGATCTCGCTGCGCCCGTCGCGCGGCTTGAGCCCGACGAGCGCGGGGCGGGCGGGATCGGCGAGCGCCGGTCGCTTGGCCATGCGCGCGCCGATGCAGTCCTTGCGCGTGGAGACGAGCCGCGCGAGGCCGAGATCGGCCGCCGTCGTGTGGCCGTTCAGCTCGCCGCCGGCGGGGTGGCCCTTCTCGATGCGCAGCACGCCGAGCGCCTCGGTGCCGTAGGGCGCGATGCCGAGCGGTGCACCGACCGCCATGATTCGCTCGATCAGCGCCGTGCCGTAGTCGGGCGGAATGCCGATCTCGTAGGCGCGCTCGCCGGAGAAGGAGAGGCGATAGACGCGCACGGGCACGCCGCCCACGCTGGCGGTCGTCAGCGCCATGTGCGGCAGCGCCTCGTCGGTGATGTCCACGTCGGGATCGAGGAGAGCGGCGAGCAGGTCGCGCGAGCGCGGCCCGGCGATCGAGAGCTGCGCCCAGGCATCCGTCACCGAGAGCATGGCGAGGTCCAGCTCCGGTCGCAGCACCTGGTGCGCGTGTTCGAGATGCTGCATCACCCGGCCCGCGTTCGCGGTGGTGGTGGTGAGGAAGAGGCGGTCCTCGGCCAGGCGCGCGACCGTGCCGTCATCCAGCACGAACCCGTCCTCGCGCAGCATCAGCCCGTAGCGGACGCGGCCGACGCGCAGCGTGGAGACCATGCCGGCATAGACGAAATCGAGGAACGCGGCGGCGTCCGGTCCCACCACCTCGATCTTGCCAAGGGTCGAGACGTCGCACACGCCGACCGCCTCGCGCACCGTCCGCACCTCGCGGGCGACGCTGTCCTGCCAGCGCGTCTCGCCGGGCCGCGCGTACCACTGCGCGCGCAGCCACGGTCCGACCTCGACGAAGCTCGCGCCCTGCGCCTCGGCCCAGGCATGGGTCGGGGTGCGGCGCGTCGGGCGGAAGTGGCGGCCGCGATGCGGGCCGGCGAGCGCGCCGATCGCGACAGGCGTCCAGGGCGGGCGGAAGGTCGTCGTGCCGGTGCCGCCGATGCCGCGCCCGGTCAGCTCCGCCATGATGGCGATGCCGGGCACGCTGGCGGTCTTGCCCTGGTCGGTCGCCATGCCGAGGGTGGTGTAGCGTTTCAGGTGCTCGACCGCGCGGTAGCCCTCGCGATGGGCGAGGGCGATGTCATCGGCCGTGACGTCGTTCTGCAGATCGACGAAGGCCTTGCCGCGCGAGGGCACGTGGAACAGGGCGACACCGTCGCGCGGCTCGTCCTCCGCGCGCGGCGGCTGCGCGGGTGTCGGCGTGTAGCGGCAGTCGCGCGCGGCGGTCTCGCCAGCCGCGAGCCCGTCGGCGAGCGCGGCCGCGAGCGTCCCGTGTCCGGCGGCAGCGCCGGCAAGCGACACGCCCTCGGGCGGTGTCTCCAGCAGGAAGCCGCGCGCCCTCTCATCCCAGCGCGGCCGCGCGCCGAGATGGCAGGCGAGATGGATCGACGGGTTCCAGCCGCCGGAGACCGCGAGCAGATCGGCGCGCATGCGCGTCACCTCGCCGCGCGCATCGCGCCAATCGACCGCGGCGAGGCGCTGGCGGCCGACCGTGCCGACCACCGTGCCGGTGATCAGCGGCGCGCCCGTCCGATCGGCGAGTGCGCGCAGCGGCGGCGCGATCTCGGTGCGGGGATCGACGACGGCGGTGACCTCGACGCCGGCAGCTGCGAGCGCGGGTAATGTACGCCAGCCGTCGTCGCCGGCGGTGAACACCACGGCGCGCTGTCCCGGCCGCACGGCATAGCGGTGCAGGTAGGCGCGCACGGCGCCGGCGAGCATCACGCCCGGGCGGTCGTTGCCGGCGAACACGATCGGCCGCTCGATCGCGCCTGCCGCGACGACGATGCGTCGCGCGACGATACGCCAGGCGCGCTGGCGCGGCAGATGCGCGGGCGGCTCGGGCAGATGGTCGGCCACGCGCTCCACCGCGCCGACCACGCCGTGATCGAACAACCCATAGGCGGCGGTGCGGCGCAGGATGCGGCAGCGCGGTGCCGCGGCGACTTCGTCCTCGACCGTCTGCACCCAGCGCGCGGCCGGCATGCCGTCGATCTCCATGGCCTCGGCGAGCGCGCGTCCGCCGAGACGCCAATCCTCCTCGACCAGCACCGTGCGCGCGCCGGCCCGCGTGGCCGCGCGCGCCGGCGTTAGACCCGCGGGGCCCGCCCCCATCAACAGCACGTCGCAGTGCAGATACTCCGGCTAGTAGCGGGGCGGATCGGGCGCCTCGGCCGCCCGGCCGAGCCCGGCGGCGCGGCGGATCAGCCTCTCATAGACGCGTTCCCAGAACGCGGCCGGCCACATGAAGGTCTTGTAGTAGAACCCGGCCGCGAGCAGCGGCGCGAACAGCCCGGCCACCGCCATCGCATCGACGCGCAGCGACGGCCACCGGTTCTGGCTGGCGGCGGCGAGTCCGTCGAAGAGTTCGATCGTGGTCGCGCGCGTGTTCGGCTCGCGCCGCGCGCCGCTGCGCAGTTCGACCAGCGCGTTCGGCTCCTCCGGCCCTGCCGAGACGATGCCGCGCGGCCGGTGCAGCTTGAACGACCGCCCGACCAGGTGGATCCCGTTCGCGAGCAGCGCGGCGGCGAGCGTGTCGCCGACATGGCCCGTCAGCCGCCGTCCGTCGAAGGTGAACGAGAGCGGCCGTGTGCGGTCGACCAGCCCGCCGGCGGCAAGACGGAACGGCTGCGCGGCCGCGCCGGTCATGGCGTGGCCTCCGGGTCGCGCGCCAGGACGGCGCCCTCGATCCGGTGCGTGCGGGTATCGCGCGTCACCACGATCCAGGCCCGGCAGCCCTGGCCGTGCCACCACAGCTCGTGATGCGGCCCGGCCGGGTTGTCGCGCTCATGCATGTAGGCGTGCCACGCCTCGTCGGACGCGTCCGGCGCCGGGCGCGCGAGCCCGGCGGGGCCGAGATAGGTGAACTCCTCGTTGCCGCGCGGGCCGCAGCAGGGGCAGGGAACCCGCATCAGTGCAGATTGGGCGTCGCACCCGCACCCTTCTCGTCGATCATCGCGCCGGTGCGGAAACGATCGAGCGTGAAGGCCGCGTTCAGCGGATGCGGCGCGCCGGTGGCGATCGTGTGCGCGAAACACCAGCCCGAGGCGGGCGTGGCCTTGAACCCGCCATAGCACCAGCCGCAGTTGAGGAAGAGCCCGTCGATCGGCGTGGTGCCGATGATCGGCGAGCCGTCCATCGACATGTCCATGATGCCGCCCCACTGACGCAGGGTGCGCAGGCGCGAGAAGGCGGGGAACAGCGCCACCGCGCATTCCATCACCTCTTCGACCACCGGCAGGTTCCCCCGCTGCGCGTAGCTGTTGTAGCCGTCGATGTCGCCGCCGAAGACGAGCCCGCCCTTGTCGGACTGGCTGACATAGAAGTGCCCCGCGCCGAAGGTGACGACAGTGTCGAGCACCGGCTTGATCCCCTCGCTGACGAAGGCTTGGAGCACGTGGCTCTCGATCGGCAGACGGAGCCCGGCCATCGCGGCGACGCGCGAGGAATTGCCGGCAGCCGCAAGCCCGATGCGGCGCGTGCGGATGGGCCCGCGCGTGGTCTGCACCCCGGTCACGCGACCCTGCACCACATCGATCCCGGTCACCTCGCAGTTCTGGATGATGTCGACACCGCGCGTATCCGCCGCGCGCGCGTAGCCCCAGGCGACCGCGTCGTGGCGCACCGTGCCGCCGCGCCGCTGCAGCAGGCCCCCCTTCACCGGGAAACGCGCGTTGTCCATGTCGAGCCCGGGCACCATCGCGCGCACGGCGGCCGTGTCGAGCAGTTCGGCGTCCACGCCGGCGAGGCGCATCGCATTGCCGCGCCGCGCATAGGCATCGCGCTGGGCATCGGAATGATACAGGTTCAGCACGCCGCGCTGGCTGACCATGGCGTTGAAGTTGATGTCCTGCTCCAGCCCTTCCCAGAGCTGGAGCGACTTCTCGTAGAAATGCGTATTCGCCGGCAGCAGGTAGTTGGAGCGGATGATGGTCGTGTTGCGCCCGACATTGCCGGACCCGATGGTGCTCTTCTCCAGCACCGCCACATTCGTGATGCCATGCTCCTTGGCGAGGTAGTAGGCGGTGGCGAGCCCGTGCCCGCCGCCGCCGACGATCAGCGTGTCGTAGGCGGGCTTCGGCTGAGCCTCCCGCCAGGCGGGCGTCCAGTGTCTCTGGCCGGTGAGCGCGCCGCGGAGGAGCGCGAGGGCGGAGTAGCGCATGCAGCGTCCATCTGCGGCGGATCGGCCGCCACTCTCGCACGCCCGTGCAGGCCGACAAGTCCCGGAGTGGTCTCCTGTCTCAGCGGTAGAAGACCTCCACCAGCGTCAGCGACACCGCCGGCACATAGGTGACCAGCAGCAGCAACAGGATCAGGACGCCGATGAACCACACATTGATCCGCGTCACCGCCCAGACATCCGCCTTGGCGATCGAGCACGCGGTCATCAGCACGCTCGCCACCGGCGGGGTCTGCTGGCCGATCGCGAGATTGAGCGTGACGATCAGCCCGAAATGCACCGGATCGATGCCGACCGCATGGGCGATCGGCAGCACGATCGGCACGATCAGGATGATCGCCGCCGCCCCGTGCAGGAAGAAGCCAAGCACGAAGAACAGCAGGTTCAGCAGCGCCAGCACGGCGTAGCGGTTCTGGGTCAGGCTGATGATCGCCTGGGTCAACGCCTGCGGCACCTGCGCCTGGGTGAGGTACTGCCCGAGCAGTGCGGAGGTGGCGACCAGCAGCATCACCACCGCCGTCTGGATCGCGCCGTCCTTCAGCCCGGCATAGAGTTCTCGCAGGCCGAGGTCGCGGTAGATCAGCCCGCCGATCAGGAGTGCCGCGGCAACCGCGAGCCCGCCGCCCTCGGTCGCGGTGACGTAGCCGCCGAAGATGCCGCCGAGGATGATGAAGGGCAGGGTCAGCGCCCAGCCCGCATCCTTGAGCGAGGTCCACACCTGACGCAGGCGGAACACCTCCTCGACCGGAAAGTTCAGCCGCACCGCGAACCAGTACGCGAGCCCCATCAGCATGAATCCGCCGAGGATGCCCGGCACGATCCCGGCGACAAAGAGCTGCACCACCGAGGTGTCGGCCATCACCGCATAGAGGATCATCGGAATCGAAGGGGGAATGATGATCGCGAGCGAGGCGGAGGAGGAGGTCACCGCGGCAGCGAACTCCTTCGAGTAGCCGCGCTTCTTCATCGCCGGGATCAGGATCGAGCTAAGGGCGGCGACGTCCGCCACCGCCGAGCCCGAGATCTCGGCGAAGAACATCGAGGCGGCGATGTTCACCATCGCCAGTCCGCCGCGCACGAACCCCACCAGCGCCGAGGTGAAGGCGATCAGCCGGCGCGAGATGCCCGAGGTGTTCATGATCGCGCCGGCGAGGGTGAACAGCGGGATCGCCAGCAGCGGGAAGTTGCGCGCACCTTCGTAGAGCGTGACCGCGCTCATCACGAGGTTGTCGAAGCCGTGGGCGTACCAGAGCCCGCCCATCGCGACGATCCCGAGCGCGACCGCGATCGGGACATTGGTCAGCACCAGGACCAACAGGGCGGCGAGCATGACCAGGGTGGTCACGGCCGCCGCTCCTCGAAATAGCGCTCTGGATCGACGCTTGCCTCGCCGCGCCAGGCCTCGCCGAGGCGCTCGGGGAAGGTGAGCAGCTCGGCGACAACGAACAGCACCGCGCCGACCGGGATCACGGACTGGGTGAACGAGACCGGCACCCAGGGCAGGGAGATCAGGGTGTCGCCCTCGAGGATGACGATCACCTGCAAGCCGAACCAGGCGACCAGCGCGAAGAAGCCGATCACCAGGGCCTCGCCGCCGATCAGCAGCGCCAGACGGGGGCCCCGCGGCAGCGCAGCGACGATCGAGGGCACGCCGAGATGGGCCCGGTGCAGCGCCGCGAGCGCCGCGCCGTAGTAGGTCAACCAGGCGAGCTGGATCGAGGCGATTTCGTCGTACCAGATGAGCGGGGCGCCGAGCTTGCGCAGCACGACGGCGGCGCAGACGAGCAGGGCGAGCAGCGCCGTCTGCAGCACGCAGAACGCGACGAGGATCCGTTCGAGGACGCTCCGCGCGCCGGCAAGCGCGGCCATCACGTCGCGCCCGGGGCGGCGTATCCGCAGCCCCGCACCGCTGCCTCCCGCACGGTCGCGCGGATCAGCAGCCGTTGGCGAGCGCGAGCGCCCGTTCGATCAGCGCGGCCCCGTCCGGCACTTCGGCGGCGAACTGATCGTAGACCGGCTTGCTGGCGGCGACGAAGGCGTCGCGGTCGGACTGGTTGAACCGCATCCCCGCCGCGATCAGCTTGTCGCGCACCTCGGTCTCGAGCCGCTCGGCGAGCTCGTAGGTCCAGTCCTGCACGGCGGCCGCCTCCTCCAGGATCGCGCGCTGCACCGGCTCCGGATAGCCGCGGAACTTGCGCAGCGACGCGGTCGGGAAGGACGGCGTGTAGATGTGCCGCGTCTCGGTCAGGTAGCGCTGGACCTCCTGGAACTTGCCCGCATCGACGTTGACATAGGGGTTCTCCTGCCCGTCCATCACGCCGGTCTGGAGGGCCACGAACACCTCCGAGAACGGCAGCGGCGAGGGCGAGGCGCCGTAGGCCTGGAACATCTTCACGCGCCACACGCCCTGCGGCACGCGGATCTTGAGGCCGCGCAGGTCCGCCGGCGTCACGATCGGGCGGACGTTGTTGGTGATGTGGCGGAACCCGTTCTCCCAGATGCCGATGATCTTGTAGCCGCGCGCCTCGACCTTCGGCGCGAGGATCGGCCAGACGATCTCGCGCGCGATGCACCGCATGTGCGCGCGGTCCTTCACGAGGTAGGGCAGGTCGAACATGCCGAACTCGGGTGTGACCGAGGACATGATGGTCGAGGGCTGCGACATGTCCTGGGTGCCGAGGCGGAGCTTCTGGAGCATCTCGCCGTCGCTGCCGAGCTGGCTCGAGTGGTAGAGCACGATCCGGCCAAAGCTGCCGATCCGCGCGTTCACGCGCTTGATGAACTCCTCCGAGGAGTAGTACTGCACGTTGCCCGGCGGGCTCGTGGTGCCGTACTGGATGTCGACGTTCTGGGCGGCGGCAGGGACGGCGAACAGTCCGGTGGCCATGGCGAGCACGGCGCCGGCAGCAAGCGTGCGCATCGGTGGTTCCTCCCTTCGTTCGTTGCGGGCGCGCCGGGTTCCGCCGACGCGACCACGCCGCGAGCGTGACAAGGATCGGGGCGCAACGCAACGGCCGGCGGACCGACCCCGGTTCCGCCGAAGCCGCCGTCCGGATAGTCTGCGACCCCCACCCGACAGGAGCCACCCGCACATGGCGGACACGTCCTTCGATGTCATCGTGATCGGCGCCGGCCCCGGCGGCTATGTCTGCGCGATCCGCGCCGCGCAGCTTGGGCTGAAGGTGGCCTGCGTGGAGCTGCGCGAGACCCTCGGCGGAACGTGCCTGAACGTGGGCTGCATCCCGTCCAAGGCGCTGCTGCAATCCTCGGAGAAATTCGCCGAGGCCGGGCATGCGCTCGCCGGGCACGGGGTCAAGGTCGAGGGCGTCGCGCTCGACCTCGCGCGGATGCAGGCGCGCAAGGGCGAGGTGGTGAAGGCGAACGTCGATGGCGTCGCGTTCCTGTTCCGCAAGAACAAGGTCACCTGGCTGAAGGGCAAGGGCCGCATCGCCGCGCCGGGCAAGGTCGAGGTCGCCGGCGAGACCTATGCGGCCAAGCACATCGTCATCGCCACCGGCTCGGAATCGGTGCCGCTGCCGGGGGTGGAGGTGGATGAGCGGGTGATCGTCACCTCGACCGGCGGGCTGGAGCTGGATCACGTGCCCGGCCATCTGGTGGTGATCGGCGGCGGCTATATCGGGCTGGAGCTCGGCTCGGTGTGGCGCCGCCTCGGCGCGCAGGTGACGGTGGTGGAGTTCCTCGACCGCATCGTGCCGACCATGGACGGCGAGGTCGCGAAGCAGTTCCAGCGCATCCTCGCCAAGCAGGGGATGGCGTTCCGGCTCGGCACCAAGGTGACCGACGCGCGCAAGGGCAATGATGGCGTGACGCTGACGGTCGAGCCGGCGAAGGGCGGCAAGGCGGAGCAGATCGCCGCCGATGTCGTCCTGGTCGCGATCGGACGGCGCGCCTACACCGAGGGCCTCGGCCTCGCTGAGGTCGGCGTGCAGCTCGACGAGCGCGGCCGGGTGAAGGCCACGGACGGCTTCGCGACGTCGGTGCCCGGCATCTGGGCGATCGGCGACGTGATCGCGGGGCCGATGCTCGCCCACAAGGCCGAGGACGAGGGCGTGGCATTGGCGGAGACGCTCGCCGGCCAGCACGGCCATGTGAACTACGAGGCGATCCCCGGTGTCGTCTATACATCGCCCGAGGTGGCCTCGGTCGGCGCGACGGAGGAAGAGATGACGTCGCGCGGGGTCGCGTACAAGGCCGGCAGGTTCCCCTTCACCGCCAATGGCCGCGCCCGCGCGATGGGCGAGACGGACGGGTTCGTGAAGATCCTCGCCGACGCCGCGACCGACCGCATCCTCGGCGCGCATATCCTGGGCCCGGACGCGGGCACGCTGATCGCCGAACTGGCCCTCGCGATCGAGTTCGGGGCGTCATCGGAGGACGTCGCGCGCACCAGCCACGCCCATCCCAGCCTGAACGAGGCGGTGAAGGAGGCGGCGCTGGCCACGCACGGCAAGCCGCTGCATCTGTAGGCGGCGTGCTTACCGACGTTCTGATCATCGCCGGCGCCGTCGTCCTGGCGGCGCTCGCAGCGCTGGCCGAACCGCTCTGGGGCGTCGGGATCGGCGAGGGGAACGGGATCGTCGCGGTCGCGCTGCTTGGCGCTGCCGGGTTCATCCTGCGTCAGAAGCTGGACGACTGGCGCACCCAGCGGGCGATCGCGAGCGCCTTCGCCGCTACCATCCAGACCCAGTATGAGTTCGTGCGCGATTCGATGAACGACAACGAGCTTGCCCGCTGGAGCGAGCGGAATGCAGCGATCCGCACTGGCGCCGAAAGGCCGAGCTTCGGCAAGCGCCCCGATAAACCCTATGGGTTCCTGGTGCTCGAGTTCGACAAGATAAACCGACTGCGTCCGCAGACCGTGACGCTGCTCGCCGACTGGTACCTGCGGGACCAGGACCTCATGCTGCTGTGGGATTCGATCGGGACGAAGGAACTCGCCGAACTCGGCGATGAACGCGCCGCAGCACACTATGAGAATATTGGCAAGTACCGAAACGAGTACCGCGACGTGGGCTACACGGCTTTACGTTGGCTAGTTTATGATTTTCCAGATCTTCAGATCGACCTCGATCGCTTCTTCAGGGACGGGGCCAGATGTACCGCATTGCGACCTCCTCACGGATGGACAGGCGCGATCAGCACCTGACGTGAGGGTAGGGATTATCCCGGAGCCTTGCAATCCACAGCCCGGTGAACCCCGCTGATCCGATCGCCATCCTCAGGGTCGGTGCATCCATGGTTCATTTTCAGCGCGTTTTCGGCTACTGTTCGCCTTGAACATGAGCATCGACGCTGCCCCCCGCCTGATCTCGCCCGACCTCGCGCGGTTCCTGCGCCGCAGGATGACGGACGTGCTCGGCCTCGGTGCGTCGCTGGCCGGGCTGACACTCGCGGTCGCACTCGCGAGTCACGATCCTGCGGATGCGTCGCTCAACACCGCGACCGGTGCGCCGGTCGCGAACCTGGCGGGGCGGACGGGCGCTCTCGCCTCGGACGTCGTGCTGCAAGGGATTGGGCTGGCCGCGTGGCTGCTGGTCGCCATGCCGCTCGGCTGGGCCTTCGCGCTGATCGCACGCGGCGGTGTCGGTGCCCCGCTGGTGCGGGTCGCGTGCCTGCTCGCCGCCCTGCCCGTCGCGGCGGCGGCGCTGTCGCTGCTGCCGCTCGGCTCCGGGGGCGCGCTGCCGGCAGGGCCGGGCGGCGCAGCCGGGCCGCTGCTGATGGACGCAGCACTCGGGCTCGGCGAGTCCGTGCTCGGCGCGCTCGGAGCGGTGTTCGCCGCGCTGTTCACGCTGGGCTTGGCCGTTGCTCTCTCCTTCGTCGCGATCGGGCTGAGCCCGCTGGAGTGGCGCCGCGCCGGGGTCGCCGCTGCCAAGGGCGCCGGCGGCCTGGTACGGCGTGGCAGAGCCGCGATGGGCGCGTCGGCGGCCTGGGTGCGAGCCATCCCTGCCTTGTTCCGCCGGCCGACGTCGCGCGTGGACGCTGCGGTGCGGCGCGAGCCTCGGCTCGGCCCCGATCCCGTCGTCGACGAGGCGCCGCTGCCGCCGCCCACGTCGCGTGGCCCGCGCCCGCGCGTCGATCCGCCGGCCGAGCCGAAGCGCGCGGCCGCCCAGGGCTCGCTGCCGCTGGCCGGCGCGGGCTGGGTGCCGCCGCCGCTCACCCTGCTTGCCGAGCCCCCAGCCTCACGCCCGGGCCGCCCCTCGCCCGAGAGCCTGGAGGCGAATGCGCGGTTGCTCGAGGGGGTGCTGTCGGATTTCGGCGTGCAGGGCCGGATCGTCGCGATCCGCCCGGGCCCCGTGGTCACCCTTTACGAGCTCGAACCCGCCCCGGGGACGAAGTCCTCGCGCGTGATCGGCCTCGCCGACGACATCGCCCGCTCGATGAGCGCGATCAGCGTGCGCGTCGCGGTGGTGCCCGGGCGCAACGCGATCGGCATCGAACTGCCGAACACGCGGCGCGAGACGGTCTATCTCTCCGAACTGCTCGGCTCGGAGGAATGGGCCAAGGCGAAGGGGCGGCTCGACCTCGCGCTGGGCAAGGACATCGGCGGCGCGCCGGTGATCGTCGATCTCGCCGGCATGCCGCATCTGCTGATCGCCGGCACCACGGGCGCGGGCAAGTCGGTCGCGATCAACACCATGATCCTGTCGATCGTGATGCGGCACCCGCCGGAGGAGTGCCGCTTCATCATGATCGACCCCAAGATGCTGGAGCTGTCGGTGTATGACCGCATTCCGCATCTGCTGGCCCCGGTGGTGACGGAGCCCGCCAAGGCGATCGGCGCGCTGAAATGGGCGGTGCGCGAGATGGAGCGGCGCTACCGGCTGATGAGCCAGCTCGGGGTGCGCAACATCGCCGGCTACAACGGGCGCGTCACGGAAGCCCGCGGGCGCGGCGAGACACCCACAAGGCGCGTGCAGACCGGCTTCGATCCCGAAACCGGCCGCCCGGTCTGGGAGGACCAGCCGCTCAGCCTCGACGCGCTGCCGTTCATCGTCGTGGTGGTCGACGAGATGGCGGATTTGATGATCGTCGCCGGCAAGGAAATCGAGGCTGCCGTGCAGCGGCTCGCCCAGATGGCGCGCGCGGCCGGCATCCACATCCTGATGGCGACCCAGCGCCCCTCGGTCGACGTGATCACCGGCGTGATCAAGGCGAACTTTCCGACCCGCATCTCCTTCCGCGTGG